>JAITBC010000293.1 GCA_031283785.1 Tannerella sp.
AAAAGCATTGAGGCGTCCTGAAGCCCAATGCTTATTCTTGCCGTCGGTTTTTAACCGTCGGGGGAAAAGGGAAGAGAAAAAAAGAAAATAAAAAATGCGTACCAGACAAATTATTACAGGAATATGTGTTGCCATGCGGCTGTGCCGGCGGCGATGCAGGCCGGAAACCAAAGGGAATAAATTTTTATACGAAAAACAAAATAAACAATCGATTATACTCAAAAGGAATTAATTTGCAAAAGACAAATAAAAAACAGACCTTTGCATCATGCAAGTAGAATCGAAATATCCGCCTCACAGTTATGAGTGTTTTTAATTGACGACAAAGATATTGGTAATGATTTTCGCCGTCAATCCCCGTTTATGCGGATTTTTGAGGGGGAAATTACTATATAAATGAATCGGGAAATCCACGGAAGTTATTCGGATAAAAAAATAATCATTACTTTTGTACTTGTAAAATTGTAGAAGATGAGCACCAAACATATCATAATCAATGGCGACAGCCGGCAGATGGATGAAATCAAAAACAAATCCGTTCATTTGATAATCACTTCGCCGCCTTACCGGCAATTGAAAGACTATGGCGCTGAACGCCAAATCGGGTTTAATGACAGTTATGAGAATTTTTTATAAACATTATGATGGAATTAAGCAGAGAAGAAATAAAAACATTAGATTCTATAAAGACAACGTCGAGAGCGGGCTGGACAAACTTACAAATGGAAACTTTTGATGGAAATTGCCACCTCCGATAATACGATTAAAGAAAAATACAACATAGAATATAATCCCGAAAAAATGCCGTTGGTGGCTTTCGCAACGGTTAATTTCTACAACGAAATCAACAATCCACAACACAGAGGAATGTTCAAATTTTTTGACAAGTCATTTATTGCTAAAAATATAGATACTCAGAATGAAAGAAAAGGATTTGCTTAATTTCAATCCTGATGTTATCGGTGTGTATTTCAAAAAATGGGAAGATGCTTTGTTTTTATATTCAAATTTCTATTATCCGAAGTTAGAAAACGAGCCGAAAGTTGATGTGCAATATTCAAAATTTCAGCCGCAAGACGATTTTTTTGATGTAGTTTTAACAAGTCCGCCTTATGGCGACAGTCGCACAACTGTTGCATACGGACAATTTTCCACTTTATCAAACGAGTGGCTCGGAATAGATTATGCTCGTAAAATTGATGGAATGTTGATGGGCGGCGTGAAGCCAAAAGAGAACATAAAAAAAGGCGTGATTGCCGATTATATTTCCGAAATCAACAAAACAGACAACAAACGCGCATTGGAAGTTTCGGCATTTTACAACGATTTGGGCACTTCAATCAGCAAAGTCGCACGCAGTGTTCGCAAAGGTGGAAAATCGGTTTATGTTGTTGGCAATCGCACGGTAAAAAATGTGAAATTACCAACAGACCAATTTATCGCCGAAAAATTTGAAGAAAACGGGTTTTGCCACATTGTTACCTACGAAAGAGCATTAAGCAGCAAGTCGATGCCGAGCCGCAATTCCCCAACAAATGAGGCAGGAAAAACAGTTGCCACAATGCTTTGGGAATATGTTGTAATCTGCGAGAAAGCATAAACAAAAAACAGAAATATGAAAAGTAGAGAAATACACAATATTATAAAGCAAAATCCGTCAATCGTTCAGGAACTCGGCGAACGCCTTTACGAAAAAATCACGGAAGTCGTTATCCCCGAATGGCAGGCAGCGTTTGCACAGCTCACTTTGCAGGATTGTATTATATTTTCAACCTCACAATCAATCGCACTTTCGACGGTTTTATCCGCGAAAAATCGGTGGTCAATGACGGTTTGGCAAAGATTTTCCCCGAACTCACATTTGAAGAAAGCGACCCCGCGCTCGACCACGCAGGCGATATTGACTACGTTGCCAAAATCGGCGATAAAGCTATTGGCATTCAAATAGAACCCGTTACGGCAAAAGCCAATTTCGGCAACTACTCCGCTACCGAAAGAATGAAAGCAAGTTTTGCCGATTTTGAACAAAAATTCGGCGGAAAAGTTTTCATCGTTTTCAGTTTGGACGGAGAAATACGTCACGCGGTCGTTGCGCTCCGGGCGGAACACTATTGAATGGGGTCGAACGGCAGCGCTGTTCCTTTGTGATACCCTGTGCCTCCGAAGGATGCAACAAGTTCACCGGCCTCGTTCGTTATGCGCACTTCGGCGCTTGTCAGCCGCCCGCGACAGTATATCTCTTTCGCGTCGGCATACAGATACCCTTTACTCTCGGCTTTAAAAAACCGTATGTCGGATTGAATTGATAATGTGAGTTCCGCATGACTGTTGACTGCCGCGGCAAACGCCAGGTCGGCCAGCGTGAAAATTGCACCGCCCTGGCATACGCTGCCGCCATTCAGATGTTTCGGTAATATTTCCATCCGGGCGCGTGCCGTGCCGTTGCCTGTTTCGAGCAGTTCCACCCCGGCATTACGGGCGAAAATATCGTTTCTGAAAAAATCTTTGATGTCCATATCGATGCGCTGTTTTTCAGATCATAATCACAGGCTCCATTCGAAGCCGTCTTTCGTATCTTTCACCTTGAACCCGAAGGCCGACATTTCGTTTCTTATTTTGTCGCTCGTCGTCCAGTCCCTGTTTTCCTTAGCCTGCTGACGTATTGACAGCAGCAGGTCGACAGCCTTTTTATACGCTTCACCGCGACCGTCCGACGCGGCTGCGGCCGCCGCCGCAGCCTCCGCCGGGTTTGCCTGCAGTCCGAGTATATCTTCGATGAACAGGCTGAATACGGCTTTTAACTCTCCGAGGTCGCCGGCCGAAATCGTCGCCTTGCCGTCGTGTACGGTGTTGATCGCTTTACTCGCCTCAAAAAGATGTGCTATCACGACCGGCGTATTCAGATCGTCGCACATCGCTTCCTCGCATTTATTGCGCAGATCTTTTACCGCGACCGAAGATGCGCCGCCGACAGCGACCGACGGAGCAAGTTTCCGCAGATGCGCATAAGCTTCAAGCAGCCGTTCCAGACCTTTCTCGGCGGCCTGCAAAGCTTCGTTGCTGAAATCCACCGTGCTGCGGTAATGTGCCTGAAGGATAAAAAAGCGTATCGTCATCGGAGCGTAAGCCTGCGTCAGAAGCTCATGACTGCCGGTAAAAAATTCATCCAGCGTAATGAAGTTATTAAGGGACTTACCCATTTTCTGGCCGTTTATCGTTATCATGTTGTTATGTATCCAGTAACGCACCATATCGTCTCCCTGCGATGCGACGGCCTGCGCGATTTCACATTCGTGATGCGGAAAGATAAGATCCATCCCGCCGCCATGTATGTCGAAATGCTCGCCCAGGTATTTTTTCCCCATCGCCGTACATTCGCAGTGCCATCCCGGGAACCCGTCGCTCCATGGCGACGGCCAGCGCATGATATGTTCCGGTTTCGCTTTCTTCCACAGTGCGAAGTCCACCGGGCTGCGCTTTTCTTCCTGTCCCTCCAGCTCGCGTGTTGTATTGAGCATATCCACGATGTTGCGGTTTGACAGTATTCCGTAGCGGTGGTCTTTATCGTATTTCTCTACGTCGAAGTATACGGAACCTTCGCTTTCGTAGGCATATCCGTTTTCCATGATCATCTTCACAAGTTCTATCTGTTCGATGATATGTCCCGATGCATGCGGTTCGATGCTCGGCGGCATGACGTTGAGCCGCTCCATAGCCTTGTGGTAGCGCAGCGTATAATATTGCACGATCTCCATCGGCTCAAGCTGTTCGAGCCTTGCCCTTTTTGCTATTTTATCTTCGCCGTCGTCGGCATCGTGCTCAAGATGCCCCACGTCGGTTATGTTGCGCACATAACGGACTTTATATCCCAAATGCTTCAGGAGACGAAACAGGACGTCGAATGTGACGGCCGGACGCGCATGTCCCAGATGCGGATCGCCATAGACGGTAGGCCCGCATACGTACATCCCTGCATATGGCTCGCGCAATGGTTTAAACAATTCTTTTTTCCTTGTCAGCGTATTGAAAACTGTAAGTTTCATGATTTCTTTTTAATGAACGTTT
>JAITBC010000430.1 GCA_031283785.1 Tannerella sp.
ATCGGGCAACAACTGAGGAGAGCCGCCATAGACTTCCCCAAACGCTTCTATCAAAGCCGTCTGCAACGATTCGACAGCAATATCAGGCGCAAGGTCTTTCAGATTGATCACACGCGAACGGACGGAATCGACACCCTTCGACTGCAGTTTTGTATGCGATACATTCAGGTAACGCGAAAGATCTGACATATCCACATTCAAAAGTAACGTACCATGGTGATAACAGTACCCGCGTGAATTGAAAAATGCGTTTCCGGAAAATTTTTTCCCGTCTGTCAGGATATCATTACGTCCCGATCGTACGGCATATATGCCGAATTTAGCGACCGCATGTATGATTACATCAAGTTGACGAACTACATCATATTTTCCTTCACGCACAAGAAAGGTGAAATTCAGGTTTCCCAGATCATGAAAAACAGCACCTCCTCCCGACATTCGCCGCGCAAGAAAGCCGCCGTCCTGTTCAAGCTCTTTCACATGGGCTTCTTTCCATGGATTCTGATTTATCCCGATGACGACGGTATGCCTGTTTTGCCACAGGTAAAGGATACACTCGTCTTTCTCCACATTCCACAGAAGATACTCTTCTAGTGCAATATTTTTATAGGGATTCGTCTGTTCCGACAGTATATATGATAATTTCATCTTATTATTTCAAATTCAACAACATCGTTATTTTCAGTTCGACGGACTTCACAATGTAAATTTCCGTAATATTAACAGGTTTAACCACCTAACTCTCTGTAAATTTCAGGCGCGGGTTACGCGCTGCCGCCACTTCATCCGGACGGCGGACAGGCGTCGTCAACGGCATTTCATGCAATTGTTGCGGATTCGCCCGTATCATTTCATATATCTTCTTGAAAACTTCTATGGCTTCGTCTATCGTTTCTTTCGTTTCTGTTTCCGTCGGTTCGACCATCAGGGCTTCTTGTACAATGAGCGGGAAATACATCGTCGGAGGATGAATCCCATTATCAAGCAACGCTTTTGCGACATCGAGGGCACTAACGCCGGTCTTCTCCTTCACGTTCCGGAGTGTCAGGACAAACTCGTGCATGCATAATCCTTCGCAGGCAGGATCGTAATATTCCGACAATCTCTTTTGCATGTAGTTGGCGTTCAGCACCGCATGAACGGCAGCATTGCGAATCCCTTCGGCGCCAAGCGTCTTTATATATGTCAATGCTTTTACGACGACAAGGAAATGACCGTAAAAGGCCTTCACGCTTCCTATTGTCTTCGCCGGAGTTGAAAAGCCATATCCCCGTTCCGTCTCAGCAACCTGATGGACAGGCAGGAAATCGCGCAGAAAAGTCTTACATCCTACCGGCCCCGAACCGGGTCCGCCACCTCCGTGAGGCGTAGAAAACGTTTTATGAATATTAAGGTGTACTACGTCAAATCCCATGTCTCCGGGTCGAACGATACCCATTACGGCATTAAGGTTTGCCCCGTCGTAATAATTCACTCCGCCGGCATCATGTATGATTTTTGTTATTTCAAGTATATTTTTATCAAACAGGCCCAGCGTATTGGGATTCGTAAGCATCAGCCCGGCCGTATCGTCGCCGGCAGCTTCCCGCAGTTTTTCCACATCCACGCATCCTTCGATATTCGACGGGAGATTAACAACCGTAAAACCGGCCATCGTCGCAGACGCCGGATTCGTCCCATGCGCCGCATCCGGGATAATTATTTTCGTTCGTTTCGTATCACCGCGCGATTCGTGGTAAGCCTTTATCATCAAGACACCGGCAAACTCGCCATGCGCTCCCGCTGCGGGCTGGAATGTAACGGCATCCATCCCTGTTATTTCACACAATGCTTTTTCCGTTTCCGAAAACACCTCCATACATCCCTGAACCGTATGTTCCGGCTGCAAAGGATGTATTTCCCTGAAACCGGAAAGCGACGCCATATCTTCATTGATACGCGGATTATATTTCATCGTACACGAACCGAGCGGATAAAAACCGCTGTTAACGCCAAACGTTCGTTTCATCAAACATGTATAATGGCGGCTAAGTTCTATTTCCGATAATTGCGGAAGCGGAAGCGGAAGCATACGCTTCTCTTTTGCAGGAAGAACAACTTCCGGCACATCAAGATCGGGAAGCAAATCGCATCCGTGTCCGTCTTTACTTATTTCAAATAATAATTTCATGTGCACATTATTTAATTTTCAAAAGTATTTCCACCATTTCATCTATTTCTTCTTTCGTATTCATCTCCGTTACACACCAGATAATACCGCCTTCAACGGGATATCCTCCAAGTATTCCTTCCTTTTCAAGGGCTGCAAGCACGGCGTAGACATCGCCGCCCGGACATTCCGTAACAAATTCGTGAAAGAACTCGCCTTTGTAACGTAATCCGAACCCCGGAATCCCAGCGATCTTCGATGCGGCATAGTGTGCTTTCGAGAGGCATTGCGTCGCCACCCGGCGTATTCCTTCCGGCCCCATTGCCGCCAGATAAACCGCCGCCGTCATTGCGCACAACGCCTGGTTGGAACATACATTAGAGGAAGCTTTCTCGCGGCGTATATGCTGTTCGCGTGCCTGAAGCGTAAGGACAAATGCACGGCGTCCGTCGACATCGACCGTCTCTCCTACTATACGGCCCGGCAGTTTACGCATCATTGCGGTCGTGCAACTCATAAATCCGAGGTAAGGGCCGCCGAAAGAAAGCGGTATGCCGAGCGGCTGACCTTCACCGACGGCAATATCGGCGCCCTGTTCTGCAGGCGTTCTCATGATGCCGAGCGATATGGGATTAACGCCCATCACATATTTTGCTCCGGCATCGTGGACAATTTTTCCCAATGTATCCGCATCTTCTATCAGTCCGTAATAATTAGGCTGTTGCACGTAAAACCCGGCAGTCCCGTCATCAAGCATATTTTTCAAAGTTTCCATATCGGTGACGCCGTCTTTCACGGGGACAATAGCAAGTTGTACTCCCGAACCGCTGCAATAGGTTTGCATCGTACGTATCGTCACAGGATCGGAGGATGCAGAGACGAGCATTTTCGTGCGCTTGCGTTCGATGCACATCGCCACAGATTCTGCGGCAGCCGAAGCCCCGTCATACACGGAAGCGTTCGAGACGTCCATTCCCGTAAGCCGGCATATCATCGTCTGAAACTCGAATATAGACTGAAGTATACCCTGTGAAATTTCAGCCTGATAAGGGGTATATGCCGTAACAAACTCCTCTTTACCCGTAATATTATTTACAATCGAAGGGATATAGTGACGATACGCTCCAGCACCGCGAAAGACCGTTTTGAAATGGATATTCTTCCCGGCCATACGGCTGATATAACGTTTGACTTCAAGTTCGGACATACCCTCCGTAAGATTCAGTCGCGTTATTTTTATCTCATCCGGAATCTGCGAAAACAATTCGTCGATGGTTTTAATACCAATCTCGTGAAGCATCTGTTCACATTCCGACGAGTTTTTCGGGATATAACTACCCATCAATGCGCCTCCTTTTCACAAAAAGCCCCGTATTCCACCGGATTCATCAACGCTGATTTTCCGGTAATATCTTTCACTTCTATAAACCAGCTTCCATAGGGATTTTCATTAATTTCCCCGGGATTGTTCAACAAATCTTCGTTGATCGCCGAGACAATACCCGTCACGGGAGACAGGATATCCGAAACGGCCTTTACCGATTCCACGTCGCCGAATGCAATGCCGGCCGTTACCGTATCGCCTGTTTCGGGAAGATTGATAAACACCAAATCGCCAAGCTCCTGCTGCGCAAAATCGGAAATGCCTATACGTACGGTCATATCACTTATAAATTCTACCCATTCGTGAGTTTCCGCATAAAAAATATTTTCAAGTATTTTGTTCATAAGATATTATAAATTAAAAATTGTTTTTTGCCTGCCATCAATTAACGTTGATTTTTTTATAAAAGGGTAACGGGACGACTTCGGCTGCGACACGCCGGCCGCGCACATCAATATCAACTTGCATTCCTGTCTCTACTGCTTCCGTCCGGACAAGTGCCATCGCGATCGGATATTTCAGGAACGGGGCGTGCGTGCCGGATGTTGTTTGCCCGATAAGCGTGTCGCCAAGATATATATCCTGATGTTCACGGGCAATTCCGCGTCCGGTAATTTTCAGTCCTATACGTTTGATTCCGGGTTCACCCCTTTCCTCGATTGCTTTTTTGCCTATAAAATCATCTTTTTGCATTTTCACGCCGAAGTTTAAAGCCGTCTCCAGAGGCGATATCCCGTCGTTCATCTCGTGTCCATAGAGAGGCATGGCCGCTTCGAGGCGCAATGTATCGCGTGCACCCAGCCCGCATGGCGTCAGTCCTGCATCTTTCCCTGTTTCGAGGAGAAGATTCCACATGTCGGGGGCATCTTCATTGGAGAGATATATTTCATATCCGTCCTCACCGGTATATCCCGTTTGTGAAATAAGACATTTCTTACCTTCAATCGGCACATCTTTTTTAAAAAAGTAATATTTTGAAGGTAACATATTCTCAGGCACAAGCCTGAGCATGATTTCCTTTGCACGAGGACCTTGTATCGCCACTTGAGCCACATCGCCGGATATGTCTCTGACGGCGACATCACCAAAGACATGCGCCTTCATCCATTCGAAATCCTTCTCTTTGTTTGCCGCATTCACAACTACCCAAAAGGTGTCTTCATTAAGCCTGTATACAATAAGATCGTCCAGACATCCGCCCCGGTCGTTACACATCACGCTGTAACGAACCTGGTCATCAACCATCGACGTAAAATCGTTTGTCAACATATTATTCAGGTTTTTAAGTGCATCCTTGCCGGAAAATACAATTTCGCCCATATGCGAAACGTCAAAAAGGCCGGCAGCCGTACGCACAGCCATGTGTTCTGCAATAATACCCGTCGGATACTGTACGGGAAGCAGATATCCTGCAAAAGGGACAATTGTTCCGCCACACGCCGCATGGCATTCATATAATGCCGTTTTCATCTGCATAGTTTTATATTTTATATCAATTAAAATTCAATAACCGTTATGCCATTGCCGCCGTTCTCTCCGGAGGTATCCGGCGACATTACCGGCCCCCTTGCCGTTACGGCGCTTTTGGCCGGTTTGCGTTTGATGGCTATTTCTTTAGGATTACGACTGTACGTCGGTGTTTTTTCTATAAAATCAAGAAAACGGTCATCGTCCATTTCATCTATCGTCAAGACAACAATACTCGACTGCGAGACCCTGTTTACTTTTACATTCGTCATTAGATTTTCACCATAGATACCTTTCACGCGGTTTTCATTTTTTTCACGTTGCTCACTCTCCTTATGCGCTTCCAATATGGCATTTTCATCCATTTTTTCCTTTATTTCGGGAACTGCGTCAAGTCCGAATCCGGTCGCAATAATCGTAAATTTCACCTCCTGTTCCGCCTGCAGTGAGTTATCCGTCCCATGTCCCCAGTTCATATCGATATGTTTATCGAAACGGCCCATAAAATTATCTATGGAGTTAGTCAGTTCCTCAACCTTGAAATGAGCTTCTTTCCGGTATGAGATATAGAACAGCACCCGTTTTGCATTATAAATATCGTTATTGCTCAGCAAAGGAGAGTCGAGCGCTTCCTGAATTGCATTATCAAGACGGTTTTCACCGCTGCCGAAACCATAACTCACCAAGGCAACGCCACCGTTTTTCATCGTCGTAGTCACATCATTAAAGTCACGGTTGATAACGCCTTTAACGGTAATTATTTCGGCAATACTTTTAACGGCCATCGCCAACACCTCATTCGGTTTTTTAAACGCCTCATCAAGATCGAAGTCAGGATAGAAAATTTTCAGGCGCTCGTTATTAATAACAATCAAAGCATCGACATTCCGGCTCATTTCTTCAACGGCGTCCAGCGCTTTAATAATTCGTGGGATTCTTTCGAAAAGAAAAGGAATCGTGACGATACCCACCGTAAGAATTCCCTTATCTTTAGCCATCTTAGCCAGAAGCGGACCGGCTCCGGAGCCTGTCCCGCCTCCCATACCTGCGGCGATAAAAACCATTTTTGTCCCATCATCAAGTAACTGTTCTACTTCGGCGGCGCTCTTTTCAAATTCTTTCCTTGCCTTTTCAGGCTGTCCACCGGCCCCCAGTCCGGCTCCTAACGTAACTTTTACGGGGACATTCACGTCGATAAACGACTGTCTGTCCGTATTACAAACGGCAAAATTAACGCCATGAATACCACATCCATACATGTGATTCACAGCATTTACGCCTCCACCTCCGATTCCGATTACTTTGATAATTTTAGTCGAATCTTCCGGAAAATTGAAATTCATTCCTACATTCGTGTTCATATATTATTCGTTTTTTCTGCTTATTAAATACGCAACGTCAACTTTCTTTAAATAAATCGTCAAAAAGGCTCCCCCAGCTTTTCCCTTTTTTCCCGTCTTCTACGGAGTTCCCGTTTTCGGTCATGGAGTCGGGCTCCGTGTCGGATTTTGTTTTATTTCTTTTGTTCCTGAAAAAGCCTCCCCGTCGTGCCGTATTTTTTTCTTCCTCCTTTTCGTTCTCCTCATTGTCGCCACTATCTTCTTCCACAACATGTTCCTGCGGCGCTAATGGACACGAGACGCATTGTTCCGTTCCTTTAAGCATAAGGCTTACGGCAGTCATATACAAAGGATTTCCGGTCATATTATCGCTGCCGCGCACCAGGCCTCCGCGTATAGCGGAATGACGCGCTTTGATTTTGAATCTTTCCTGAATCAGTTCGGGCAAATCTTTGAGTTCCGACGCCTGTCCGGCGATCACAATACCATAACCTAACGCCTTAACATCAATAACTTCGCCGGTACGCGCATATACATTTTCTACGATTTCCTTTGCGCGCGCCTCTACGATAGCATTCAAATCGTTCACTGATATTTCACGGTCGTCGCCCTCCATATCAATTTTTATCATTTTACCGTCATCTTCTTTTTTCAGTATAGCGCACCCGTATTCTTTCTTCAGTTTTTCCGACTGTACTTCTGTCAGCTGCAGCGAAACGATATCGCGCGTAATCAGATTCCCGCCTAAGGGGACAACCGCCGAATACAACAAATCTCCGTTCTTATAAACGGTAACGGAGGTCACTCCGGCGCCAAAGTCGACAAGCGCACAACCCAGTTCTTTTTCTTCCTTACTGAGCATCGCATCGGCCAGCGCCAACGGCGAAACGATGATGCCGGCAATCTCTTTGCCGCAACGTTCGTATAAACTTTTCGTAAGTTCCCTGCGGATAGACTTACGTCCGACAACAATTTTATAACGTGCCTCAAGACGGCTGCACGGTACGCCGACAGGATTCTCTTCTTTCCGTCCGTCAATATAATAAACGGCAGGAGCAATGCCAAGCACATCAAGCAAATCCGGTTTATACTTTCCGCATTTCTCTTCAAGCATGCGTATATCACCTGCCGAAACGACATCTCCGTTTTCTATCTCTATAAATTCCATATGGTCGATCGTACGGACGGACTGTCCTCCGACCCCGACATAAACCCTGTCGATATAATTACCTCTCAGGCTACTTTCCAGTTTCCTGAGAAGGCGACCGACCTGTTTTGCCGTGTTTTCGACATTATAAATATTCCCCCTGTGAATACAGGAAGACAATGAATCTTCCTTTTCACATGTAACGATAGAAAACGTTCCGTCTGCATTTTTCTCTCCGACGATCCCCGTTATATGAGACGTCCCCAAATCAATAGCTACAATATAATCCGTCATGGCTCTGTATTTTTACTTTTTGTGCACACAATCTGATTCTTATATTTCAAATTTATAGTGCAATACTTTTCCCATCCCATCTTTGGTATCACCTGCCCGTAAAATAAACGCAAGTGATCCAGTTTACTTTTATAATTTTCCAGACTCCCCATTATAATACGGTGACTTCCCACACGGGAAACGAGTTCTATCTCGTCGACCGACCCGACATAAATTTGCTCGATTTGGTCATTCCAGAAATCATCTTTCTGCAAAAACAGCGCAAATTTATACAAATTCGTCATTGCAAACGTTTTTTCTATATTTCCGCTTGCAACAGGGACATAAATTGCCTGGCCCAATACGGGAGGCATTATCTTGCCCGACTTATCGACATAATAACTCCCTCCCGGACTAAACACCCGCAATATAGGCATTTTTTGTGAAACAACAATCTTTATTTTGCCGGAAATTGTGCGGGTAACTTCCGCCATCTCTATAATTTCGTTCTTAAGTAGCACATTTTTAATGCTATACGTATTTATACTGTCTCCATTTTTATTCAAAGGATAAAGACGTGCTTTTTTCAGGTAAGCGACAATATCCCGTTCTTTCAGGAAATGATTGTCAAGACTGTCGGCCACAATCACTTCCACTTCTTTACACGGAGGATAACTGCGTTTTTTATGTCCGGAAAAATATATCGCGGCGGCAATATATACTAACAATAATGTTGAAAAGATTATATACAGGAGTTTCTTCATTTTCTACATATATTTTTTATTTAACATTTCCCGTATGGGTTCTACAAAGTTATCGATATCGCCGGCGCCAAGGGTAATGAGCACATCCGTATCTTCTTTTTCAAGCATACCCGGCAGTTCTTCTTTCAGGCATAGCGTTTTGCCGGATATCGTAACTTTACTGAGAATCATTTCCGAAGTGACACCGGGAATCGGCTCTTCCCGCGCCGGATAAATATCGAGTAGAATAAGCCGGTCAAGCAACGAAAGCGCTGATGCAAATTCATCGGCAAAATCGCGTGTCCGCGTGTACAGATGCGGCTGAAAAACGCCGGTCACCCTGCGACCGTTATAAAGCTCTTTCACCGACTGTATGCAGCTCCTTAATTCCTGCGGATGATGGGCATAATCGTCGATATAAACAACTTGATCGTTCTTAAGCTGAAAGTCGAAACGTCGTTGCACTCCAGCAAAAGATTCCATCGCCGCACGCATTTCTTCAGCCGTAACGCCGTTAAGCAAAGCGGCCGCCATCGCCGCGACCCCGTTTTCGATATTTGTCCTTACAGGAACGCCCAGCCGAACATTCGCTATGCACGTTTCAGGCGATACAAAATCAAAACATACCTCGCCATTGCCGACGCGTATACCCGCAGCATGAAAATCGGCCGTCTCATCGGTCGCCGAATAAGTATACAGTCTCACGTCATGTTGCAAATCAGGCTTTACATCTATCCCCTTTTTCATAATAAGCGCGCCTCCCGGACGGATCAGGGAAGTAAACTTTTCGAAAGCGGCGCGATAAGCCTGTTGCGTACCGTAAATATCAAGATGGTCGGGGTCGGCAGACGTAATAACCGCCATATAAGGCGTCAGAAAATGAAAAGAACGGTCATACTCATCCGCCTCAATAACAGTCAGGTCGCTGTGTCGCGAAAGCATCAGGTTACTGTCGTAATTTTTAAGTATGCCGCCGAGAAATGCATTGCAATCTACGGTCGACTGTTTGAAAAGATGAGCCGTCATCGACGAGGTTGTCGTTTTTCCATGCGTTCCGGCCACACATATCCCCCGCGACGAACCGGTGATAAGCCCGAGTGTCTGCGAACGTTTCAGCACCTTGAATCCGGCACGGCGGAAATACGTCAGCTCACGATGCGTGTCAGGCACGGCCGGCGTATAAACGACGAGGGTCTTATTTCGATCCCGAAAATCTTCCGGAACAGAGGCCACATCATCGTCAAACCGGATGGCAGCTCCTTCGGCAATAAGTTTGGAGGTCAAAACCGACGGTGTACGGTCATAGCCGGCCACACGCTTGCCTTTAGCAAGAAAATAGCGTATAAGGGCGCTCATCCCAATGCCTCCGGCGCCTATAAAATACACTGATGATATCTCATTTAAATACATCCGTCTAATTTAAAATTCAACTTTCAAAAATCACTATCTTTTCAAAAAAAGACTTTCAGGCGTTTTCGCTCTGACAGCCGACGATTATTTTTTTATTATCCCGGCAACTTCGTCTACAATCCTTTCTGCGCTGTTAAATTGGGCAAACAAAGTTATATGTTCGCTCAAAGACCGTAACCGTTCTCCATCTCCGATCAATTCTATTGCAGCAGGGATAAGCCGTTTTTCCGCCGTATTATCCGGAATAAGGAGCGCGGCATTATTATCGGACAACGCACGTGCATTTTTCGTCTGATGATCCTCTGCCACATTCGGAGACGGGACAAGTATTACAGGCTTACCCAGAATGCACAGTTCAGAGATTGTCCCTGCCCCGGCGCGCGAGACAACCAGGTCGGCCGTAGCGTAAGCATAATCCATACGCGAAATAAAATCCGAGAACCACAGCCTTCTGTAACCCCTGTCTTTAAGTTCCTCCTTTATCAAATCATAATAATAGCGTCCCGTCTGCCATATCACCTGAAGGCCGGCATCCGTCAACGCCTGCAATCCCCTGTATACACTGTTGTTTATCGTACGTGCGCCGAGGCTCCCGCCTATAATCAGCAACACCGGTTTATCCGCCTCAAACCCGAAATAATCCAGCGCTTCAGGAAGTTTCTCGTTTATATTTTCAATATCTTTCCTTACGGGATTACCTGTTATAACAACGCGATCAGCCGGAAAAAACTTATCCATACCCCGGTAAGCGACACATATCCTGAGCGCCTGTTTACCAAGCAGCCTGTTCGTCACTCCGGCATACGAGTTCTGTTCCTGAATCAACACGGGAATACGAAGCGAAGATGCCGCCCATAATGTAGGAGCGCTCGCGTAGCCACCTACGCCTATCGCTATATCCGGTTTAAATTCGCGAATAATCTTTTTTGCCATACCCAGGCTCCTGAACAGTTTGGCGATAACGCCGAAATTTTTCAGCATATGGATTCGATTAAACCCGCTCACAGGCAGACCGATAATCCTATATCCGGCAGCCGGCACTCGCTCCATTTCCATCCGGTCTTCGGCGCCGATGAACAGGATATCCGCATCCGGGAAACGACAACGTATTTCGTTGGCAATCGATACGGCAGGAAATATATGCCCCCCCGTTCCTCCGCCACTTATTATAACTCTATAATTACTCATAAACAACTCCAGATTCTATGATTTGTTTGTTCTCATCAGGAACAGCTTTTTCAATATCCTCATTATTTGTATTTTCTTCCTCTTCATCATCTTCATCACCCATGCCGGCACCAAAACGACTGACACTCAATATAATACCGAAATACAAACAGGTAAGCATCGTCGATGTGCCTCCACGGCTTATCAACGGTAGCGGCTGTCCCGTCACCGGTATCAGGTTAACGGCCACAGCCATATTTATAAATGCCTGAATCACAATTAAAAGCCCACATCCGAGCGCCAGATATTTCGGGAACAGCTTTTCGCATCGTCGCGCAATAATAGCTACGCGGAACATAAGGAAGACATACAACATCAGAACGCCCAATCCTCCGATGACAAGCCCCATTTCTTCGATGATGATGGCATAAATAAAGTCGGAATATGCCTGCGGCAAGATATCACGCTGCACGCTGCGTCCCGGCAGTTTTCCGAATATACCGCCGCGCGCAATGGCTATCTTCGCATGATTCACCTGAAAATTATCATCGGTTATCACATATTTATTTTCATCTTTGTTTTTACCGAAATCATCAATACGTCCTTTCCACGTCATAAACCGATCCGGCAAATATTTATGGGCAACATTCTGGGGCATAAAACGAAGAAGTACGAAAACCAGTCCGCCAAGTAGCATTAACGTGGCAAACAACAACAAAAGCTTTTTCAATGGCGCTTGTCCCACAATCATCATCAGGAAACATATGGCAAACAGCAGGAATGCGGTAGAGAAATTTTCCGGGAGAATCAGGGCGCAGGTCAATCCAACGCCAACCAATATGATCCAGAATGTTTTATCCGGCGTAAAACGTTCCTGTTTACTGAGCATAAATGCGACAAATACAATACATGCAAGTTTTGCAAATTCCGACGGCTGAAATTGTATGCCCATAAATGAAAGCCAGCGGTGCGCGTCATTTGCGCTCACGCCTATAAAAGGTGTGACAAACAGCATTATAATGGACACCGGGAGGAGAAGAATCGCCAGCGAATAATATCTGCTTGGTATATTATGCAAAACCAGGACTGCCGCAAAACCTATAAAAAGGAATCGCGCATGCCTCATAATAGGCATCCAGAAATAAACATTCCGGTAAGCAAGCGTACTTGTTGCACTGTACACTTCCACAAGTGAGACAAGACAGAGGAACATGAAAATAATCCATACGGAACGATCTCCTTTAAATAATTTATTTACTAATTCCACGATTTCAAATTTTAAAGGTTACGTACGCAGGTTTTAAATTGTTCGCCAC
>JAITBC010000444.1 GCA_031283785.1 Tannerella sp.
GAAAAACAAAATGCACAGGAAAGTTTGTGAGCGTGCATAACCTGTGAACATGCAGTTTTAGCCCGTTAGCGTAATTTTCCCCCACTGTATTTTTTGCAGGGCTTTGGATCGTGCCGCCGCTTTTATCTGCAATAGTGTTTCATCGGAAGTCCGGGGATACATTACCCTTGTCTGTGTCAATCCATTTTATAATGTTGTCGGTATGCTGATTTAGACAAAGCCGAAATACTGAAAGGAGAACTCCTTACTTTCAAAACGAAAGCCGGCGAAACAATTGAACTGATATCCGAACCTCATCACGCTTCCGCGAAGAAAGCGCAACTCCGCGCTTTTGTCCGGAAGCGTTCGTGAAGAAAGCGCAACTCCGCGCTTTTGTGCGGAGACGTTCGTGAAGAAAGCGCAACTCCGCGCTTTTGTCCTGAAGCGTTCGTGAAGAAAGCGCAACTCCGCGCTTTTGTCCTGACGCGTTCGTGAAGAAAGCGCAACTCCGCGCTTTCTTCCCGGAAGCGTTCAGCCATACCTTCCTGCTTTTCTTACCCACATAAGTCCAAAGCTAATCTGCCTCCAAACAGTCATAATATTGTTGTTTGGGATGGTTTAGATGCAGGGAATTGACTAATACCGACTTTTTTCCAGTACTTCAAAAAAAGATTTAGCCGTATATTTTGGATTTCCAAAATATGCGCGAAAAAAAGTATTGTAATTTTTTCCATGTTTTGTTTGCATTTGTTTTTTCTTATATCTATTTTTGTTGCGAAATTTTTTGGAAAAAATCGGAAAAATCGAGAAAATGATTGGGAAACACTTATTCATACGACAAGGTGGAAGCATGAAAAACTTAAGTTTTTTTATGGCTGAAGATTTGCTTGTTTCGAATATATTTTTACTCTCTCTCTCTCTCTCTCTCTCTCTCTCTCTCTCTCTCTCTCTCTCTCTCTCTCTCCTAACTCTAACAGTCGACTTTTTATGAAGCGTATATATATTTATATAGTACGCGCAAATGCTAAGATATGCTTTTTCTTTCCGGAAAAAGAAGGCACAACCGATTTATTTTTTATGGCAGGGAATACGTGCGGTATATCCCAAATTCCTCCGTGGCGACAGCGCGATATTATCCCTCCGTGGCGAGGGCGACGTCAACCGCAACGGCAACAACGGGCGGGTTCGCTCGATTGTCAGGTACAGGATTAACCGTATAAATGTGATGTGATAATATGATACGATAATATACAAATTAAGTTTTATTTGGTAATTAAAGATGAGAGTGGACATCAAATTTTTTTAAAAAAAAAGAAGCTATGATTACAAAAAAAAGGAATGTAGTAAAAGGAACACTTTATCCTAAGGGAAAAGGTTCGTCAGGTAAATTTCGATTCATAAGACATTTATCTTTTTTATTGTTATGTTTTTCTTTTTGTTGCCTTGAGATTGCAGAGGCAAAAAAGAATAAAGATTTTTCTGTTACGGAAGTTACGCAGCAGAAAGTAAAAGTGAGCGGTGTAATCCTTGACGAAGGAGGAGATGTGTTGCCGGGAGCGACCGTCCAGATTCAGGGAACTACGCAGGGAGTGATTGCCGATATGGACGGCAGGTTTACCGATTTTGAAGTGCCGGTAACGTGTAAACTGATGGTCTCATATTTGGGTATGATTACGAAAACGGTTAATTACAACGGCGAAAAAGAATTGACCGTTACGCTTGAATCCAATACCAAGGAGTTGGAAGAAGTGGCGGTCGTCGCGTTTTCCAAACAGAAGAAAGAAAGCGTCCTGGCATCGATTTCGACCGTAAAACCGTCGGAGTTGCGCGTGCCGAGTTCGAATCTGACGACGGCGTTCGCCGGACGTGTGGCGGGACTGATTTCGTATCAGCAAAGCGGCGAGCCGGGGCTGGATAATGCCAGCTACTTTATCCGCGGTATTACGTCGTTTGGCGCCGACTCGAAGAAAGACCCGCTGATTCTGATCGACGGCGTCGAACTCGGATCTGAAGACCTCTCCCGTATGAATACGGACGATATCGCGAGTTTTTCGATTATGAAAGACGCGACGGCGACGGCGCTATACGGCGCCCGTGGAGCGAACGGCGTGATTATGGTCACGACAAAAGAAGGACGCGAAGGGAAGATCGCCGTCAATGCGCGTCTCGAAACTTCTTTCTCGAGCGCGACGAAGATGATCGAAACGGCCGACCCGGTGACGTTTATGAAAATGCACAATGAATCGGTGAAGACGCGCGACCCGCTGGGACTTAACATCTACTCGTCGGAAAAGATCTACATGACCGAGCACGGGCTGTATCCCGATATTTTCCCTACGACAGACTGGTATGACCTGATGTTTAAGGATGTGACGAACAATTATCGGGCGAATATCAGCCTGTCCGGCGGAGGTACGGTGGCACGCTATTACGTGGCCGTTAATTATACGCAGGATAACGGGAACCTGACCGTAGATAAACGGAATAATTTTAACTCGAATATCAATCTGAAGAAAATTTCGGTACGTTCAAACATCAACCTGAAACTGACGAGTACAACGGAACTGGTTACCCGCCTGAGCGCGAATTTCGACGACTACCGCGGGCCTATCGAAGGTGGCGCCGGGATGTACCGTAAAGTCATACGCGCCAATCCGGTGATGTTTAAGCCTTATTACGAGCCGGACGAAATGTATTCATATGCGAAGCATATCCTTTTCGGCAACTTCGGCAGCGCCCTTTATGTCAATCCTTATGCTGACGCGTTGAGAGGATACCGCGACGAAAGTAAAAACACGATGCTCGTGCAGTTCGAAGGAAAGCAAGATCTGGCAATGATCCTCGAAGGCCTGAAAGCGCGTGTCATGTTTAATATCGACCGCTTTTCCGAATATAAAGTCGACCGTGAGTATTTTCCTTTTTATTATGACATCGAATCGTATAACCTGTCTAAAAATTCGTATAAATTACGTCGTTTGAATCCGACAAGCGGTACGGAATATTTAACTTATTTTCCGCATGGCCGGAATATCGATACCAAATATTATCTGGAGGCGACTATGGAATATAATAATCTGTTGGCCGACAAGCACGGATTAAACGTGTTGCTGGTTTATACCATGAGTACGAAAAACAAAGCGATGGCGGATGATTTGCAGCTTTCGCTGCCCAACAGGAATATAGGTCTGGCCGGACGTCTGGCTTATAATTACGACTTGCGTTATTTCGGGGAATTTAATTTCGGTTACAACGGTTCCGAACGTTTCGCCGAAAATAACCGCTGGGGATTCTTCCCGTCGATAGGCGTCGCATGGTTAGTTTCGAACGAAGCCTTCTTCGAGCCGTTAAAAAACAAAGTGGAGGCGTTCAAACTGAAAGCTACTTACGGACTGAACGGGCTGGATCAGATAGGAAGCGACGCCGACCGTTTTTATTATTTGTCGAACGTGACGCTGAATGCGAGTCGTCCGGTTAACTGGGGTACGAACATGAACGAAAGTCCCGGTGGCGTAGACGTCTCGCGTTATGCTAATTTCAGTATCGGATGGGAAAAATCATATAAGTTGAACGGAGGAATAGAACTCACGCTGAATAACGGCTTGTCAACGATCGTCGATGTTTTCAGGGAAAGGCGCGAAAACATACTGGTAGATCGAGTCATACCGAATACGATGGGTATTATACCGGCCGTTAAGGCCAACCTCGGAAAGGCCGAAGGCAAGGGTATCGATATCGAGCTGAATTATGAGAAATCGTTTAATAAAGACTTTTGGGTAATGGCACGCGGGACGTTCACCTACGCGAAAAGCAAAGTCCTTGAATGGGAAGAACCCGATTATACGGCTACGCCATGGCTTTCGAGGGTTGGTTATTCCGTTAATCAAAAGTGGGGTTTAATTGCCGAGCGTTTGTTTATCGACGACGAAGAAGTTCGCAATTCCCCGACGCAGTTCGGGACATACTCCGCAGGAGACATTAAGTACCGGGATGTTAACGGCGACGGCGTCATTACGGAAATGGATGCGGTTCCTATCGGACACCCGGACGTCCCGGAAATCAATTACGGATTCGGCCCTTCCATAGGGTATAAAAACCTGGATTTCTCGTTTTTCTTCACCGGCTCCGGTCGCCAGTCTTTCTGGTTTGACCTGAGTAAGATCACGCCGTTTATGAATGGAGATTACGGTAGCGAAGCTGACGGACGTCTGGGGCAGACGGCGATTGTTAAAGCGTTTGCCGACAGTTACTGGTCGGAATCAAACCGTGACCCGTATGCGATGTGGCCTCGCCTTTCTAACAGTTACGTGGTAAATAACATGACAAGAAATACCTGGTTCATGCAGGATGCGACGTTTTTGCGTCTGAAAAATATGGAAATAGGCTATACGCTGCCGGTCGACTTGCAGAAAAGGTTCAACCTTGTGAATTTACGCATCTATCTGAGCGGAACGAATCTCATGTGTTTTAGCCGGTTTAAACTGTGGGATCCCGAAATGGCCGGCAACGGTCTCGGATATCCCGTCCAGCGAGTGTTTAATGTGGGAATTAATATAGGATTGTAAATTTAAAATAATATCGAAATATGAAATCAGTATATAAAATAATCATTGCGTCGATCGTTTGCTGCCTGACGGCATCCTGCGATTATCTGGATGTAGTGCCCGATAACATAGCGACGCTTGACCATGCGTTTTCCGATCGTTATACGGCGGAACAATATCTTTCAACGTGTTACTGGGGAATGCCCAAAGCAGCGGGCTGGAACGAAAACCCGGCGATGTTCGGAGCCTTGGAAATGTGTATGAATAAAGAAAATGCGACAAGCGGCGGCATGATGTTCGGTCTCGGGAACGACAGTCCGGCCCTTTGTTATATCAACTATTGGGGAGGCCCGGGTACAATGATTCGTACGCTTTACGGCGGTATTCACGACTGTAATACGTTCATGGAAAATATCGGGAAAGTACAGGATCTGAACCGTTACGAACGGGAACGCTGGATTGCGGAAGTGAAAATGATAAAAGCCTGGATGCATTTTTACCTCACGATTTATTACGGGCCGATGTGTCCGTTGAAAGAAAATTTGCCGATAGACGAATCGACGCGCGGCATCCGTGTTTACCGGGAGAAAATCGACGACTGTTTCGCATATGCTCTGGAATTGATCAACGAAGTGATAGCGAGCGATGCGCTGCCGCTGATTATCACCAACCGCAATACGGAACTCGGACGGTTTACGAAAGCGGCAGCCTATATGTTGAAGGCGAAAATGCTGATCTATCACGCCAGCCCACTGTTCAACGGGAATACCGATTATAACAGCTTCCTGAACGAAAACGGCGAACCGTTTTTCAATCAAACATACGATCCCGCGCGCTGGCAAAAAGCTGCCGAGGCTTGCAAGGACGCGATCGATATCTGTACGTCGTCCGGCATCCGCCTGTACCAGATTCCCGATTATATTACGGCCAAACCACAATGCGATTCGGTACGTATCGTGAATATGCTGCGCAGCGTGGTGAGCGAACGGTGGAACTGCGAATTTATCTGGGGAAACACCTCTTATCCGACCAACAGCGGACTGCAAAGCCCGTGTATGCCCCGCCTGGAACAGGCCACGTCGCAATCGACGACCGGGACGATGAGCGTCCCACTTCATATCGTCGACCGTTTTTACTCTAAAAACGGAGTGCCTATAGAAGAAGACGTCGAGTATAATTATCCCGACAGGTTTGACGTCAGGATAGGCGACGACGGGCATCGGTATTATATCCATAAAGGCGAATATACGGCAGCTATGAACTTCGACCGCGAGGCACGCTTTTATTCGACCCTCGGCTTCGATCGCGGCAAGTGGTACGGCAATCACTACAATAACGAACCGGAAGATAATTCACAGAGCCTGTATCCCAGAAATCGTTACAACGAATTTTCGTCCGTTTTCAATCCGGGTACCTATAATGCGACGGGCTACTGGCCTAAAAAAATTGTGTCGATCAATACCGCCTATCGCGACCCGAACCAGATTTCTTACGAAACATATCCGTTCCCCGAAATGCGTTTCGCGGATTTGCTGTTGTTTTATGCCGAAGCATTGAATGAAATGAAAAGCGCTCCCGATGCGGAAGTCTATCAATACGTGGACATGGTGCGCGAGCGCGCCGGACTGAACGGCATCGTCGAAAGCTGGGCAGTTTATTCCAACAGACCCAGCAAACCGTCGACCAAAGAAGGGATGCGCGAGATTATACAGCGCGAACGCATGATAGAATTTGCGTGTGAAGGCGTTTATTACTGGGACAGCCATCGCTGGAAAACGGCTGTCAGGGAACAAAACCGCCCGATACAGGGCTGGAGCGTGTCAAAATCGGGATTGCAGGATTATTATACCGTAAATACACTCTATACGCAGGAATTTACGTATAAACAGTATTTTGCCCCCATACCCGAAGGTGATATCCAGAGAAACCCGTTGCTTGTCCAGAATCCGGGTTGGTAACATTCAGTTTAATTATAAAATGTAAAGAACAATGAAAAATAGATTTTATATATCCGTATTTTTGTTCATGGCGCTTACCGCATGTTCTGAAAAAGAATTGACGCCGATAAGTAAAAGCCTCGGAAAGCCGGGCGTCGTCACCAACATAGAACAGAAAGCGATACCGGGAGGCGTCCTGCTGACGTACCTGATCCCCCAAACGGAGGACATACTGGCCGTGAAAGCCATTTATACATTGTCGAACGGCAAAACGTATGAATCCGTCAGTTCGTATTATGAGAATACGCTCAAAGTAGAAGGTTTTAACGACGAGAAAGAGCATACGTTGACGCTGTATACCGTCAATCGAGCGCAGGAACTGTCAGACCCCGTAGCGGTTAAATTTACGCCGCTCGAAAGCCCGTTGAGCAAAGTGATAAAAACGGTCAACATCGTAAGCGATTTCGGCGGCGCGAACTTTTCGTGGATTAACGTCGACCGGGCGCCGATCACGTTCGAGCTGATGGCGCAGGATTCCATCGGGCAGATGCGGACGATGAACGTCGTGAGTTCCGAAGTCGATACGGCAAGCCGCACGATACGCGGATTCGCCGCCGTTCCCTGGCGTTTTGCGACGATTGTGAGCGATAATTTCGGCAATGTCTCAGATTCGATTTTCCCGCCTTCCATACTGACGCCCCTCTTTGAAGAACGGCTCAATAAAACAAAAATGTCGGTAATGAGGCTTGGCAATGATGCCAGTTTCACGAACTGGGAAGGTATGGATTACTACCTGATCGACGATGACCATTCGACGTTCGGACATTCTCCCTCCAACTCTTTGCCGGCTCCCTTTACGATCGATCTGGGCGTAAAGGCGCGACTGAGCCGCGTGGTGTTCTTTAACCGTTATTATGGCGATTCCTATTATTCATGGGGAAATCCCAAAAAAATGGAAGTGTACGTATGCTTTGGCACTCCTTCGTCGAATGGAGACTGGAGCGAATGGACGAAAATTATGGATTGCGAACAGGTGAAACCTTCCGGTTTGGCGGGAACAACCATGTCGGACGAAGACATCACGTATGCCGAAGCGGGATTTGAATTTCTATTCCCGCTCGATATGGAACCGGTCCGATACATCCGCGTAACGATTCTCGAAACGTGGACGGGTACGGCCTTTACGCATCCCGCCGAAGTCGACGTTTTCGGAGAAACGGTGAACGAATAATTATCATACTAAAAAAACAGAATTTATGAAACGAGTATATTATATCATAACCCTTGCGGCACTGGTTGCCGTGTTTTCATGCGAAGACTTCATGGATGTGCATCAGGATTTTATTGAAGGCGGCGAAATCATCTATTCGCCCAAAACCGATTCCATGTCCTTTATAGCGGGCGAACACCGGATTCTTTTCCGTTGCTGGCTGTATAATTCGCCGAACGTGCAATCCGTCGATTTGTACTGGAACAACAAGACGGATTCCCTGATCACGCCGGTATCGCCTTCCATGGGGCGCGACAGCATAGACATTATGCTGGCCGGGCTGGAAGAAAAATCATATACGTTTAACGTGCGTACGACCGACCGGTTCGGACATAAATCGTTATGGACGACGAGTTTTGGAAACGCTTACGGCGACAATTACCGTGCTACGCTCACTGATCGCCGTATCAATGAAGTCTCTCTGGAAGAAAAAGACGGCGCGCCACAGGGGAAAGTGACGTTCTTTTCCGCCGCCGTATTGCAGGTAAGAAACGAAGTGCGTTACGTCAAAAGCGACGGGTCCAAGGACGTTGTCGCTTTGTCGCCCGACCGGTCGGAAATTTATTGCATCGACGCCAAACCGGGCAGTTCGTTCGAGACGCGTTCTTTTTATATTCCCGAAGAAGAATCCGTCGATACGTTTGCCACCCAATGGCACGTTAACGAAGTGGCTTTCCCGTTGATTTACATGTTCGACCGTACTAAATGGACGGTTGTTGCCGTTTCCGATGAGACGGCAAGCGACGGGGGTGGTATGCATGCTGTTATTGACGGTAATACCGGTACATACTGGCATTCCCAGTGGGATGGCGGAAATGCACCGTTACCTCATTGGCTGATAATAGATCTTGGCGCGGAAATAAGTACGGCCGACGTTGTGCGATTCGATCTCTATCGTCGCTCTAATAATACCGATACAAAGACGGTAGAAATATACTTCGGGAACTCGTCTGATCCGGACGGCATATGGACGAAAGTGGCCGAAACGGTCGTTAATGCGAACAAGATGGAGGTGACGCCTTCCGACAGGACGACAAGCGGCCGTTATCTGAAACTTGTTTTACCTGACAGTAACCGCTCACCGTTTACCAATCTTGCGGAAGTATATATGTACGGCGGCGGCAGGGAATAGTACGGTTAATTTCCGGCATCCGCTATTACAAAACGGCAAAGAAGCAATCCGGACGATCGTCAGTATCCCGGATTGCTTCCTGCTTTTGTTCAGACTTTATAAAAAGAGACGGATTTTGCCGGTCACTCCTCTTTGTCAAAAAACAGTACGCCCCAAGTGTAGCAATCCGGATATAATGTCATAAAAAAACATGCTTGAGAACATGAAAAAATATATTGCAGGTCATTTGCCTGATATTATCTTTGTAATCAAAATTCGTTACACAATACATGAAAAACATAAAAGCGAATATAAATAACTGGTCATTCCTTCTTTTTTTTATCACGACATTTATCGAAAGGGGTTAGGGGAGGTTTATGTATATCAGTCTGCTGTACGGCGATAACGCTTGTTTTGTGCGGGAAATTCAGGTTGTCAAAGCCCTGCGAAATACGCTTCATGCAGAAACATTTCTTTCTTATGGCGGATTTCTGCAACTTACAAATGATTGCGCCGACACGGCCCGCATTATGTTCCGGTTTATACGATTAAATCTTTTTTATTCCGCACGTTTGGGAAATCCAAGTTTTTCATGTACTTTTGCTTTTTTAAAAAAACAGCTATGGTCAGGAAAAAAAATAAGGACTGGAAACCGTTTATAATCGCAAATCCGATCTACGATACGGTATTCAAAAGATTGATGGAAAATCAACGTATAGCGAAATTTTTTCTCAGCACAATACTTGAGCAGCAAGTAGAAGATATCACCGTTATGCCGCAAGAGTTCACATACAAACTCGACAAGACGAAAATATCGGGAAAAACGGTGGAGATCGAGGTTGAGGAAAAAGGGAAAGGCGGGAATGTCGAATATTTTTCGATATTCCGGTTAGATTTCATGGCAACCGTTCTCGACGTCGAAGGCGTCCGTCATAAGATATTGATAGAGCTCCAGAAGTCGTGGGACACGATGGATGTAATCCGTTTTCGTCAATATCTTGGAGAGCAGTATGTTCGAGTGGATATAATAGAAGGCAAGGAGACAGTTCTGCCGATAACGACGATCTATATATTGGGCAGCAATCTCTCGGAAGTAGAATGTCCCTGCGTCAAAGTGGGACGAACCTATACCGACATGTTAAACAGAAAA
>JAITBC010000456.1 GCA_031283785.1 Tannerella sp.
TTCCATCGGCACATCTTTATTGACGTCGATTACCGATTGTGGAACAGGCCAAAGGTTGTATTTGAACGTCAAAGTGGCTTTTGTTTCGGGCCAGAAAGAATATTTGAGAATACGGTCTACCGCAACAGTACCGCCCATACGGAGTAAGGTATTCCAGCGGCATTCTTCGTAAAGCAGTTCACGAGCCCGTTCGTCGAGAATCAGATTGAACTGGTCGTCCATATCGCTTGCAGTAACTTTGTAGACGCAACGTGCACGGTCGCGTAACAGGTTGATATCGGATGCAGCGCCGGCTTTATTACCGCTTCTTTGTTTAGCTTCGGCGCGAAGCAGTATTGTTTCGGGTAAACGAATCAGGTATTCGTCGCGGAACAGGTTTTGCCTGACTTGCCCATCGGCTATTCCGACATATTTATCCGTACATATTTTGCAGGAAAGCGGGAAACTCATGTTCTGGTTATTCGTATTTTTCGTCTGGTCGTCGGCGCCATAATATATTGCTTGCCATGGAACAGGTTTCAAATAATATTCTTTATCGGGAGCATTGCCCTTAAACCGTCGCCGAAATACGATTTCCGAATTGCGCACATCATCCCACCATTTGCCTGACCAGATACTGTCGCGAACATACCAGTTTTGTGTAGTATGGCTGTTAGGACGACCGCCTATATCTTCCAGCATACCAACAATATGACCGTTTGTACCGTCGCGCAATACAGGAGAATATGCCTGTGAATAAGGCAGTTTTGAACTGCCGTCTTTTGCTCTGTAAGCCTCATAATCAATTTGAGCAGCCCAGATACATTCTCTGTTTCCGTCCTGATAATTAACATTGCCTTCCTGAAAAAGATCCCAGTAATGATTTGTTGCCATACAAATTGTATCTGCTACAGGCAGCGAAATATTACCGCTCGGATGGATGTCAATAGAAACAGTCTGTTCATTTTTGCGAGCGCCGAACCTGTCGGTCATCAACGAATAGACGCCTCCGTCAATGACTTGGTCGGCATAGCTGATTGCTTTGGCATAAGAGGCTTGTGCAGCGTTGGCATCGCCTTCTGTCTCCTGCTGTATTCCTTTGGCAAGATACAGTTCGCACAAGTTGTGCTGTGCCGCGCCACGTACAATTCGCCCTCCATGAGGCGTTGTTTCGGGCAAATCGTTCAGTATGGCTTCCATTTCGTCGATAGCAAACTGATAAGTCTCCAAGCGACCTGCTCTGACAAAATCGAATCTTGGCGCTGAAACAAGTTCTTCGACAATGGGAACGCCACCCCACAGTTCGGCAAGATTTCGGTAGGCAAAAGCACGGAAAAAGCGTGCCTGAGCCACAGTATATGCTTTGTCTTCTATCGACCCCCAGGCGATTTGCGGCAGTTCCGAAGCATAGATAGCCAAATTCGCTCTGGATATAATAGTATAAAAATCTGCATAAAGCACTTGAAAAGTACTGTGGTCGGGATTGATGATGCTGTAATCGCTAAAACCCTGACCTCTTTTACTGTATGTGATATCCAGCAAGTCCGTACCCTTCCCCTTGAAGTTAAAATAATCATGGTTTACAGGGACATTCGTCCACATATATCTTACTTTGGAGTAGATACCTGTCAATACCTGGTCTATCTGAGCCGAAGTGGTAAAAATATTGTCGATAGTATAAAAAGTAGATGGATTTTCTTCCAGGAACTCATCGTCATGGCAACTGACCGTAACGATTAATACGGAGAGTACGCCGAAATAAAATATATTTTTAAATGATTTCATTGTATTTAATTATTTTTATTTATTAAAAACTAAGATTTACGCCTAACGAATATGTGGCTGTTACCGGATAAGAACCATTCATCCAACCTGCTCCGAGTTCCGGATCGATACCGAACCAGTTGGTAAAGATTGCTACGTTTTTTGCAGCCATAAATACTTTTAATGAATTTATTTTGAAAGATTTCAACCACAATGCGTTGTTAAAATTATACGACAGGGAAATATCCTGTAACCGTACCCAAGTACGTGATTGCAACCCCTTAAATCTACCATCAGTCTGGAATCTCTGCTGCGGATAGGTATTATTCCGGTTTTCGGGCGTCCAGTAAGGTCTGTTAAAATAGGTTGACTCGTCAAGTACCTGTCTTCCTGCTTCATAATGACGGAATGCCAATTCGTTACTTTTCATATAATAATTGTTTCCTCCGAAAATTCCTACAGCTAACAGATATAATTCCAAATCCTTATATTTTAAAGTCGTACCGAAGTTCAGGCGGAAATTTTCCTTTTCGTATCCAAGTATAATGCGGTCGTCGGTCGTCAGCCCCGGCTTCCCGTCAATCATATCATCGTATTTCGGATTTCCGGGCTGTGTACCGTTAAGTTCGATATATTCCGTATCGTCTTCCTGCACAATTCCGGTCTGTTTATATCCGAAAATAGAGCCAAGCGATTCTCCGATAAACAGATTACTTGCAATATCGTCATCTTCTTTTCCGTCTCCGTCAAGGTCTTCATTATACAGATGAATCAATTTGTTATTGTTTTTCCAGAAAGTAGCAAAAGTAGTCCATGTCCAGTCTTTGTTTTGGATATTGACTGTTCGCAAACTTATCTCCACACCTGTATTATTTACCTGTCCCATAGAAGCGTATATTTTAGAAAATCCGGTCATTGAAGGAATTGTACGTTCAAAAATCTGGTCGGTAGTCCGGCTATGGTAGAAATCGAAGTTGAGTGTTATACGGCGTTTCAGCCATTCCGATTCAAAACCGAAATTCCATGCGCCAGTTTTTTCCCAACCCATATTATAGTTAGCCATAGAAGTCTGAACTATACTGTAATATATCTTTTCGCCTGTATCCGAAAATTCGTAATAGTCTCCTGCCTGCGAACCATTATTGACTTTCGACAGGATAGCATAAGGCGAAAGAC
>JAITBC010000459.1 GCA_031283785.1 Tannerella sp.
ACATGGAAGCGTCATGGCTGTTATCGGACAGGATTTCAGCAGACCTGGGCTATTCGAACAGTTGGCGGATGTATGCATCCGAAAGCAGTCATGGGAAAGGTTTTTTTGATTACAACGAAGACAGGCATATCGTTTTTGCTTACCTGTCGTCAGCTCTTTCATCCGGAATAAATATCAAATCAGGTCTGGGCGTAGAAATGATAAGGATTCGTAACCGTAACTCGATCGACCGCCTTACTTACGTCATGCCCCGCCTGAACGTCCGCTACAGGGCGTCTTCTGCGCTCGAGATGGAGATGAACTATACGGCCGTGTCGCACTATCCGGTCATGTATCAGCTAAGCCCGATGAACATAAAGATCGACAGTTTCCTTACGCAGGCCGGGAATCCCGGTTTGATGCCGTCGCTGCGGCATACCGCCTCGTTGCGCTTCCGATGGAAGGACAGACTGACCGTCGAGCCGGCTTTTCATTATACGCTCAACGCTGTCAGCGAATCATACATGAAAAGCAATTACCGGCTGTACCGGACGTTCAGGAATATCAACACCGAAGAGTTTGCCGTTTATGGCGGTTACGGACGCTCCGTCGGGAGATATGTCCGTCTGGCGGGCAGCCTGACGTTCTATCACGGCAAAACCGCTGCCGGAGGTATGGAAAATGCCGTGAGCGGATGGCTTGCCGGCGCGGAAGCCGGTTATTATCATCCGGACGGTCATTTCGGCGTCCTGCTCGGTTTCTACAGAAACATGAAAAAGAACGTCCTGTGGCAGGGCTACCAAATGCTCGGCAAAGATAACTGGCTGCTGGAAGTGAACAGGATGTTCCCGCGTACGGGTATCGCCGTCACGCTCTCGTGGATACCTCCCCTCCCGTACGGCATAAGGAAAGAGCAGGTGAAACGTATGGATACGCCTCTTTATAGCGAAACGACCGGCATACATCTCGGCGCTTATCACAACACACTGCTGCTGAAGATGAATTTCCGGTTCGGTACGGGAATAAAACCTGCAAACGGTAACCCGGCTTCCGTCAGAACGGAAGAACGGCAGGAACGAACAGCAGGATTCTGAAAAAATAACAGCATTCTTTTCGGGAGTTGTTTACGCTTGAATTGTATATATAGTAAAAGCAGATTTTTTTCAATAACAGAAGATATGATTATGACGACAAGGACAGTTTTATTACACGCATTTACGTTGTGTATCACGATAGCGGGATGCAGCAGGACGGATGACGGCAGGACGCCGCCGGCGGAGCCATCCGGACTGATCGTCAAAGCCTTGCAACCGGCAGTTGTTACAATGGCCGGAGATGGGACGGACGTCGAACGGGTGATTTTTACGGGTGATGACATTTTGTGGTTCAATGGCTCGACAAAAGAGATTCGCTTCAAAAACAACATCTCGCAAAAAAAAATTATCGAAGGAGTACTCAGCCGTACAATCAGGTTTTATATCGACGGCGAATACCTGTTTTCTTCCATGATTTGCGTATCCGACCTCAATTCACAGACTTTCGACAGTCCGGTTTTTTATTACAGCCAGATAGAAAACATGTTTTACCTGAATGACGGCTATCCCGACGTATCTGTACTTCAAAACAAAACGGAACATCAGAACCGGCGGGATGAAAACATGGCGGAGATAAGGGACGAATGGGATAAATTCATCGCCCGGTTGAAGCTGGAAGACAAATGGATTGACGGTATTTAGTTTCCGGAAACAATATATGAGTATTAACAATTTTAATTTAATTAATGTATGAACAAAAAATGTATTTTTATGATGATGTTGCTTGCGCCGGTACTGTATGCGTGCGGCAGCGACAGTAATGTTTCTCCTGAAGAGGAGGAGGGAAGAGCGACGGGCAAACTGTCTGTCGTAGCGACAAAGGCGGCGGGTGTGCAAACGTATTCCGAAGCAACGGTTGTACTTACGGAAGACGACATCGAATCGTATAACGGCCGCTCCGGCAGGATTGCACTGAAGGCAGCGCTTTCGTGCGACGACTTTTTCCGGCGTATGGGCGATAATTCCCGGCTATCCGTTTACCTGGGGGAAGAACGCCTGTTTGAGGCCTTGCTTGGCGTCGAGGACCCCAAGGTTGAGTACGATGAACCGGTATTTATGGCATCCTGCGGCGGCGACCCGTTTACCGCCGACAAGTATTACCTGTACGACGCCTATCCTTCGATGAAGGTCGAACATGATCCGTCGTGGGACAGGTTTATCCGGTATCTGTCCGACGCCGGGAAGCTGACTGAGGCCGCAGAACCGTCGGCCCCGGTCGTCCCGGAAGACCCGGACATGGTAATAACCGCTGTTGCGGCAGACGACGTCAAGTCGTATAACCTCTCAACGACGGAGATCGCGTTCGTCGGTTTCACGGTCGATGATCTCTACGAACGTCACGTAGGCTTTTCGTCCGCCGTATCGTTCTATCTCGGGGAAAAGCTGTTATATGAAGCAAACTGTGTGAGTCCTGCGACGGCGGGCAAGCCGTACCACGATCTGACACTGACATGGTTCGACGACAAGTTCTATTTGTCGGACGGATATCCCCAAACCGAAAATGAAGAATGGAAGCAGATACGCGAAGAAAACGCCCAAAAACGGAAAACGGAATGGGATATCTTCCTGAAGTATTTGCGCGACGCCGGTAAGATCGTGGAGTAAACCGCGGCCTGAAAAGGAGTAGGAGTAGTAGGAGGAGGGTTTTATTCCCCCCCCTCCTACTTTTTTTTTGGAGGTAAACAATTTCTTGCCACGTCATTGTACGCATCTTCACCGTAGTGAAACGTCCGGCTCCGCTGTGCAATCTGACATCTTCGTCCGGATTGGCAGAACCGGTGAGGATAAACTGACCTTTTTTCCGTCTGTCATCTACTTCATGCCGCACATAATTCCACAGCAAAGGCTGTTCCTGCCACTCATCAATCAAGCGGGGCGTTTCGCCGTCCAACAATAATTGCGGGTTGATACCCATCACCACAGGCACACGGTCGTCTCTGTCGACTTGCAACACACTGGTTGCAAATTGCTTGGCAGTTTCGGTTTTCCCGCACGATTTAGGCCCTTTGATCAACAATGCGCCCGAAGCATTAAGTTTACCGGTCAATTCTGTTTCGACAATCCTTGATTTATACATAATACAAATAATTGATATTTAGACTGCAAAGATAGATACTGTTTCTTACTTTACAAATTCCGGGCGTTTCGTTTTGCGGATTTCGAGCGTTTCGCACGGCCGGATATATTCCTCCGGCGCCTCAATTTTTTTTTAAAAACCGGGGGGCGTAAATTCGATTTTTATATCATTTTTCTTGCAGATCAGTTTTTTTTCATATTTTTGAGGCGGATATATGTTATATCTCTTAATTTTCTATGATGATTATGCAGATAATGTGTAGTAATTTACAGGAAAATAAACGTATTTCAATCGCTCGCCCTCTCGACGGAAAACATGCTGATACATTAAGAAATATTAGTGGGGGAGGGGGTAAATCTCTATTTTTTAACCAGATAGAACGTTGTTTTAGCAGCCTTTATTCCCCAACCGGAAAGAACCGCCGTTGCCTGCCTCAGCGCAGGCGTGGGCGTTTTGTGTATGCACAATCCTGGCCGTTGCCCCGAACCGACCGCAGCCGGCGACCCTTCCCGGACGGCTGCGGAAGATAGCGCCCTGCGCGCATAGGGGACGAACCGAATATGCGACCGGCATAAAAATAACTGTCCGGCAACGGCAACGGCGACGGCGACGGCGACGGCAACGGCAACAAAATCAGCTGTCACAGTAGTCCGGTTGCAGACTTCGATCAATATGCCGTCTGCTTCCGAAAGCGGAAGCATTAGACTCCCAATCGAAACGGTTAGCTCACCCCTCGCAAGGTTTAGCCCACCCCTCGCAAGGTTTAGCTCGCCCCTCGCAAGGTTTAGCTCGCCCCTCGCAAGGTTTAGCCTGCGTCGCGCATGGTTTAGCCTGCGTCGCGCATGGTTTAGCTCGCCCCAAGGCAAAGTTGAGTTCGCTCTGCGCAAGAGTTTAGCCCGCATCGCGCAAGGGTTTATCACGTCGACGGGAGCATCTGCTCACGAAAGTGAATGGCCGGTTTCGATAAACAAAACAATTAAAAAGTATGTCCACAAGAGGACGCAAAGTTTCGTCCCGTCATTGCGAAGGCGCAGCCTGAAGCAATCCTGTACCCGGACACAAAATCCCGTACCCGGTCACAAATCCGGATGGATTACTTCGCCTCCGGATTCGCAAAGATGACGGAAAAACCCTCTCGAAAGGACAGGACTGTTGAAAAGAACAAAAGTAACATTTCAAAATTATAAGACTATGAGAACAAATAAAGATTGGATTCCAAAGAGCCACGAGGCACGTTACGACCAGTCGATCCTGACGATGGCATATCTCCTGGTATCCGGAAATATGTCTCGTATGGGTCTGACGGGTATGCAGAACTGGATCACGGGCACGTTGCAAACGGCGCACAATACCTTCAAGACGGCTTTTGAGGCCTGGAAAGATCCGTCCGCGCGGACGCCCGTCAAGACATCCACGCTTCTGGCGGCGGAAGAGGCCTTCATCACTGCGTACCGACAGCTGTACACGGGCGTGTTGAGAGAGAATCCGTTAGTGACGAACGCCGACCTGCTCGCGATGGGAATGCCCGAACGAAGCAGCGGCGAACGTCATCCGATACCCGCCCCCAAG
>JAITBC010000004.1 GCA_031283785.1 Tannerella sp.
TTTATTTCTTCTTCTTTTGTAATTTTAGGAAAAACATACTCTTCTCTCTCCTTCTCATTCTCTTTTCTTACCGAAGATGCAATAATTTTACCTTCGTACTGTTCAATTAAATGTCTAAAACTCATTAACCCATAATGAGCCATTTCTCTATAAAATTGTTGTAATAGAAATTTCTGATTATCAGTTGGATCGATAAAATCTGATATTGTATATTTATTTTTTGAATCGGTCAAAACCTCTAAATCTCGTGTATAAACATCATTTTCCTCTCCTGTTTGATTTTTTGCTGTATTTTGTTTCAAGGTTTCATAAATACCCTTTTCGCCATAATCGAAAACGTGCGTTTCCAGCACTTTTATTTTTTCATTGTCATTATTTGTCCCGCTATACGCGCGAACAGTAAACATTCCTTGTCCGTCATTTTCTCCTTGTCCACTATGTTCTACGATATTTTTTGCCAGTTCGTGCAGCCCATTTATATAGGTTTGAGTAAATAGCCATATTTTTTCTACATAATCTTTCGTTTTCTCAAATGTTCTATGCTCTTTTTTGGCAAGTCGCTTACATGCAACGATAAATACAAAAACAAAAACAGGCGGAACTGTTTTCAATCTTTGCTGTATTTCTGCTGCATATTCTTTAAATTTTTGTTCATTTGTTTTGTATGTTTTAACTCTTATATCTACGAAATCTAAAATGTCGAAAGAGGAATAATATTTCTTTTTTAATTCAAAAAGAGACTTCCATTTATTTTTCAATTCATCACTTTTTCGATAATCGAAGAAGTTGTCAATAGATTTTTTAGTAATGTATATTGGTGGAACAAAAAATCTCGAAAAAGAATTAGCATTTACATTGTGTGCATTGGGGAAATCTTTAAAAATATCACTATAACTAACATTATACAGTTCGTTGATTTGTTTGAAATAATGCGAGTGATTCCAAGCGTTATCGTTTTCCGTCAAGTTGAAAAAATGTGGAATTTTTATCCAATTGTCTTTATGTTGCATATATCGCAAAAACAACCCTGCCACAAATACAATATCAATTTGCGAAAAAGTACCAAGTGAAGCTATTTTTTTATCTTTTTGAAGTTCATCAAGAACTTTATTCAGTTCTTTAACTGATAATATTTGATGTTGATTTGTGTCTTGCATATCAAATTTATTAAGATTCTTATATTTTATTAGTGTTCTCTTGCACAACCTTAAACGCTTTCCCCGCAAATTCCTTATCCGCGCCAATGGTAGCAATGATTTTATCAGCAAACCAAAGAGTTATACGTTCATTCTCATTGATTTGCAGAAACATAGCAATAACTGTAATCTGTTTCCGCTTTGCAGGTCTTTCGTTTCGTTCAATCTTACTGTACATCAACGTATCTATTTCCAGATCCGCCGATAACTGTCTTTGAAGAACTCCTCTACCTTCTCGTAATTGACTCATTTTATTCACAAAAAACATAACCGTCTATTTTAACAACTATATTCATTTTACTTTCCAATTGATAAAAAATCCATTTCCGGGCAAAATTACATAAAAAACATGTATTTTCCAAGCGCGTGAAATAAAAATGTAATTTCAACTGACAAATGCATGGGTAAGTTCAATCAGTCAAATGCAACAAAGCGAAAAAAAACGCTTATTATTTTGTGGTTTCTGCAACTTGCACTATATTTGTTGCTTTTGAATAATAAACGATGGAAAATCAGACAAATAAAAGACTTGCGCTTTTGCGTAATTTTATGCGGGGAAAGAATTTACAGGCATTCGTCATTCCTTCTACGGACGCCCACATGAGCGAATATATACCCGCATACTGGGAGTCAAGACGATGGATCAGCGGTTTTACGGGATCGGCGGGAACGGTGGTCGTAACGCTCGATAAAGCCGGGTTATGGACGGATTCGCGCTATTTCCTGCAGGCCGGCGACGAACTTTCGGGAAGTGAGATTGTATTGTTTAAAGACCGGCTTCCCGAAACGATCCGTATTACGGATTGGCTGAAAAGCGAACTTGGCGATGGCGACCGCATAGGGATAGACGGCAACGTATTTTCGGCGAAAGAGGCTTTAAAATTAAACGCGGAATTTGAACCGGAGAACATAAAACTTGTCGCCGATTACGATCCTTTTAACGAAATATGGCATGATCGCCCCTTATTGCCGGAAAATAAGGTTTCCTTACATCCTGTTGAATTAACGGGCGAGACGGCCCGTCAAAAAATGGAACGCATACTGGACGAAGCCGGCAAGGCGGAATCCGATTCGGTATGGATCAGCACATTGGATACGATTGCCTGGTTGTTTAACATCCGTGGAAGCGACGTGCCGTATAATCCGGTAGTCGTATCACATGCATTTATTTCACGCAGCGAAAATGTTCTTTTTGTCGATACGGACAAAGTGTCGCTTACCGTCGCCGAATCTCTTAAAAAAGAGGGTATCAAAATTATCGATTATCATCAAACGGGTGATTTTCTATCTAAAATATGTAACTTATCGGTTTGCTTAGACAGCAGTAAAGTCTCCTTCCGCCTGTACAACGCAATATCGGCACGCAACTGGACGGTTGATAAATTATCGGTTGGAGACCGGCTTAAAAGCGTAAAAAACAAAGTGGAAGCGGAGGGATTCCGTCGTTCCATGATCCGCGACGGGATTGCCCTTACCCGGTTTTTCATGTGGCTGGAAAAGGCCGTTCCCGAAGGCCGGGTTACGGAATATGGGATTGGCCTTAAACTGAAAGAATTGAGGAGTGAACAGCCCTGTTTTGCAGGTGAAAGTTTTCCGACGATTGCCGGATATTCGGCAAACGGGGCCATCAATCACTACCATCCTTCTGCGGAGAACAGCCTGACCGTCCGGCCGGAAGGACTTTTGCTGATTGATTCGGGCGGCCAGTATCATGACGGGACGACGGACGTCACGCGTACGATTGCCGCAGGAGACATCACCGACGATATGAAAAAAGATTATACGCTTGTGCTGAAAGGAATGATCGGACTTTCTACGGCAGTATTCCCGGCCGGGACGAGGGGGTCGCAGATTGATACGTTAGCCCGTAAAGCGATGTGGCAACATGGTATCAACTATTTGCACGGCACCGGACATGGGGTAGGCCATTATCTTAATGTACACGAAGGCCCGCAAAGCATACGGCAGGAAGAAAATCCGGCGACAATACTTCCCGGTATGATCGTTACCAATGAACCGGGTATCTACCGGGATCATCAATACGGCATACGGACAGAAAATATGATGCTTACGACGCTTGCCGTGACGACCGGCTACGGCGATTTTTATAAGTTCGAGACGCTGACGCTTTGCTATATCGACACCGTTCCGGTGATCAGGGAGATGATGACGGATGAGGAAATCACCTGGCTGAATGAATATCATCAAATGGTATATGATAAGCTTTCCCCCTGTCTGTCGGACGGGGAAAAAGACTGGCTGAAGAAGAAAACCGCCGCATTACAATGAAATAACAGAATGATTAAAATACGAAAAAATGAGTGCATTAAGTAAATTCCCGCGAACATTCTGGGTAGCCAATACGATTGAATTATTCGAACGTTGGGCCTGGTATGGCTTTTTTATGTTATTTGCCAATTATCTGACCGGCTCTTCCGACTTGGGCGGACTGGAATTTTCACAAAGTCAGAAAGGCCTTATTATGGGGGTAGGCACAGGTATTCTTTATTTCCTTCCGGTTCTTACCGGAGCCATTGCCGACCGTTATGGTTACAGGAAAATCCTGGCGATCGCCTTTGTCGTTTATGCTTCGGCATTTGCGCTTTTCCCGCAGGTATCGTCGTTCCCGGCAGTGTTTATCATGTATATCTATCTCGCTTTGGGGGCGGCACTGTTTAAACCTGTTATCTCGGCTACCATTGCAAAAACGACAACGGAAAAAACGTCGTCCATAGGCTTCGGCATTTTTTATATGATGGTAAATATAGGAGCGTTTTTCGGCCCGATGTTAACGCTTCTTTTCAAGGAACGGTCTCAAATGATCTTTTATATCTCTGCCGGAATCATTTTGCTTAATTTTTTACTCCTCATATTTTACAAAGAACCCCGGCAAAAAGGCGAACAGGAATCGTCCAAGGCAAAAGAAGACGCCTCCCTGCTCCACACCTTCGGCAACATCTTCCGGAATATGGCAGGTATATTAAAAGACCTGAAATTTCTTGTCTTCCTGCTGATCGTAGCCGGTTTTTGGACCATGTATAACCAGTTGTTTTTCACGCTTCCCGTATTTATTTCGCAGTGGGTGGATACAAGCGCCCTGTTCCGTTTCTTCGATGCAACAATTCCATTTATAAGTGCAAATTATAGCCCGGCTCCGGGTGTGATGGATGCGGAATTTGTCACCAATATGGATGCATTTTATATCATTGTGCTTCAGATACTGGTGTCTGCCGTCGTTATGCGCCTGAAGCCGCTCCATTCCATGATGACGGGTTTCTTAGTCTGTTCCATCGGCATGGCGTTGACCCTCTTTTCGCAGAACGTACTTTTCACGATGGTCGCAATACTTATTTTCGCATTGGGCGAGATGGCCGGTTCGCCGAAAATCACGGAATATATCGGGCGGATCGCCCCTGAAGACAGGAAAGCGCTCTATATGGGATATTCGTTCATTCCCGTCTTTCTGGGTAATGTTTTTGCCGGAATTATATCCGGGAATGTATACCAGGCTATGTCCGACAAAGTGGTTATCACGAAAAAATTTGCCGCAGAGAAAGGCCTGCAGATAGCGGATAACTTAACGTCCAATGAATATTTTAACGAAGTAGCCCGCCGGGTTAACCTGTCTCCGCAGGAACTGACAAATCATCTGTGGGATACCCGTCATCCGTCGAGGATATGGATCATCCTGCTGTCAATAGGCGTGATGGCAGCGCTCTGCCTTTTTATATACGATAAAGTAACCTCAAAGAAAAAATAACGGCGCTTCCCATTCACTCAATCCGGTGCGACTATTCGCGCAACGGTCATGTAACCAGAAGTATGCGTCGACAACATTTCACTTGTGGAGGACTGCGGATTTTTTTTCTCATACCGAGGTTCGACCGTTTAAATTAAAGGGTGTCATATATACTTTACGCGGTATGATTTTGTGCCGGTGCATATTTTCCCCTTTAGGGGAATCATATCAATAGAAAAACGGGTATCCCTTTTCCCTGTTCCCCGTCAGGGGATTCATAAACGGGAGGTGAATGCCCCGACGGGCATTCCGTCAGGTTCAATTGAGGGAGGTTGTTCCAACAGAGTGGTAGCCGGCTTATTCTCCAAATATTAACCGCCAAGTTCGGAAGATTTGATTATGTGGGAAATATTATGCGCAGTGTTTTTGCATTATACTACTGATTGTTTGTCGTTAGGCGGTTTATGTGAAGTGTCACATAAACCGCCTTGCGGCGTGCCCGTTTCTGTCGCCTCAAACTTCCCTCCTGCCGATACGCCTCAGGTATTTATGGATGAGCGAGATGACTCGCCCCTCCTTGACTGTACGCGACAGCGCTTCTGTCAGTTTACTTTGATTCACTGTGTCAAAGTACTTTTCCAAATCCATATCTACCGCATAGTTATACCCTGATTCGACATACTTCTGTACTTTCTTCAATGACTGATGGGCGTTGCGTTTCGGGCGAAAGCCGTAGCTGTTGTCCGAAAACTGCTGTTCACAATGCGGCGTCAATACTTGATTGAGCGCTTGCTGTTAGATATTATCCGTCGTTTTGTCGACAAGAACGTTCCGGCGGTCTTTTGCAACACAGGCAAAGAAAAAAATCCCGGCTTGAGAAAGTCGGGGCTTTTGCAAAAAACGAGGATGTGACTTTTGACACACCCTCACCCGGACAGGTCTTTTTTGTGATTAAAATTTAAGCGTTACACCTGCACTCAGGTATGCGATGCCGTATCCGATTTCGC
>JAITBC010000072.1 GCA_031283785.1 Tannerella sp.
ATCAGTAACCATACTCTCGAAGCTGTTCGGAGAACCGGACACGATGCGGCCGGCATCAAGCCTGATTTTACTCAACGGCAAGCGTGGCATCACCTAACGGCAAGCGTGACGTTACTCAAAAGCAAGCGTGACGTTGTTCAATGGCAGACGTGGCGTTACCTAACAGCAAGCGTGACGTTGCTCAACGGCAGGCGTGGCATCACCTAACGGCAAGCGTGACGTTACTCAACAGCAAGCGTGACGTTACTCAACAGCAGGCGTGGCATTACCTAACGGCAGGCGTGACGTTGCTCAACGGCAGGCGTGATACGGAACAGGCTAAAAACCGGGAGTTGGGAATTAATCGACTGCAGGAGCATCTGATTTGATTAATAACTTTTTAAAACAACATGCCTATGAAAAAAAACAGAATGAATCAGAAAAAGACCGGGAAACGCCGGTAACGTTTCCCGGTTGGATCGAAAAAAAAACAATACCGTTTTAACAACTTAAAAATAATTAATAGTATAACAAACAAATTAAAAAATATGACAAACAAATTGATGAACGGCATAAAAAATGCCAAACTTGAAAAGCAAACGAGAATCATGAAGCTGTTCGCCTTATTCCTGATAACGGGAACAGTCATGATGAATGCACGCGACGGCTATTCGCAGGCAACGTCCGAGCCGCAGCAGAACAGGATCCGCATCACGGGTACGGTCGTCGATCAAACCGGCGAACCGGTAACCGGTGCAAACATAATAGAGAAAGGTGCAGCCTCCAACGGAACTATCACTGATGTGGACGGGAAATTCAGCTTGGAAGTATCATCGGGAGCAACATTGGTCGTTTCCTATATCGGATATGTGACACATGAAATCGCCGTGGGGAATCGGACACAACTGCAAATCTCCCTGACAGAAGATTTGCAGGCGCTGGAAGAAGTCGTCGTCGTTGCCTACGGTACGCAGAAAGCCCGCTCGGTGACCGGTGCCATGAGTAAAATAAATACGGAAGAAATGGCAGATATGCCAGTGGCCAATATTACTCAAAAAATGCAAGGAAAATTTGCCGGCGTTCAAATCCTGAATAACTCAGGGGAACCTAACGGTAACCTTTCGATTCGTATTCGTGGCCAAGCTTCCATTAATGGAGGTAACAGCCCCTTGATTGTAATTGATGGATTTCCGACGACTACTGGTCTGGAGTCGCTTTCACCTGACGAAATTGAATCTATTTCAATCTTGAAAGATGCGGCATCTACAACTCTCTACGGCTCGCGTGCAGCCAATGGTGTAATTTTGATTACGACCAAACAGGGGAAAAGTGGAAAAACAAATATCTCTTTCAGTGCCAATTATGGAGTTTCAAATGTTTCGCGACAAGGACGACCGGATGTAATGAATGCCCGGGAGTTTGCTCAGTATAAAAAGGAGTATTATGAAGATGCGCAGCGATATGAAGGCTCTACGACGCCTGTTCCGGAACAGTATGCGAATCCTTCGGTGGTAAAGGACGGTACGGACTGGTATGATGTGCTGTTGCAAACCGGAAAAATCCAAAACTACAATCTGGGGTTAACTACCGGGACGGAAGTCGTTCGTTCGTCCATCAATCTAAACTATAATTCCACGGAAGGTACGATTGTCAATTCGTATGCCGACCGTCTTTCCGTGCGATCCAATAATGAATTGAAAGCTTCCGAGCGGATTCTTTTCGGATTGAATCTTTCGGGTTCTTATATCAATCGCCAGGTACAGGACGGCTTGGGTAACGGACGTAACATTATTCACTCTTCTTTCCTGATGGATCCTGCGTTGAAATATAAAAATGATGATGGAACGTATCCGATTTCGTTTACTCCACCGGGCATGTTTGGTAATGCCAATTATTATTTGGTGGTAAGAGATCGAAACAATCCACGCAAGGTGATTCGAGGTACGGCTACGGCATGGGGACAAGTGGAACTTTTTGATGGACTGAAATATCGTTTGAGTGCGAATGGAGATGTGGGGAACGGGTCTCAGGAAGTATGGGTGCCTTCATACATCAGCGGCGGTATGTTTTCTGCTCCGCCAAACAAAGCCTATGGCTCCTACAATACATTTAATTATTATACGTGGCTGGTGGAAAATACGTTGAACTACAAGAAAGTATTTTTGGAAGATCATGATGTGGATGTGTTGGTGGGATACACGACACAAAAAGCGCAAAACATCAGTTCCACGATCAGTTCGAATGACTATCCTGATGACGAAGTGGGATTCTTCAACGCTGCAACAACCAAAGTCGGCAGCGGAGATAAATCCGCCTGGGCAATGGTTTCCTGGTTAGCGCGATTCAACTATGAATATAAATCCCGTTACATATTGTCCTTTTCTTTCCGGCGTGACGGCTGTTCGCGATTCGGATCGGAAGCAAGATGGGCTAACTTCCCTTCGATATCAGGAGGTTGGGTGGTCAGCGAAGAAGATTTTATGCGTGGATTTGAAAAAGTCAGTTTTGCAAAATTACGTGCCAGTTGGGGCAAAGTAGGAAATAACAATATCGGTAATTATCCTTCTATTGCCACAGTATCCTCCAACAATTATGTCCTGAACGGCATTACCGTTCCGGGACGCCAGTTGGGCAATATAGGAAATAATCTCCTGACATGGGAGACTACCCGTTCATGGGACATCGGGCTGGATCTGAGCCTGTTTAATGATCGTATCTTCCTGATGTATGATTTCTATCGCAAGACAACGGATGGCTTGTTATATCAGATCGATATTCCTTTTTCGAGCGGTTTTCCCAATATACAGTCCAACATCGGCGAGTTCCGTTTCTGGGGACATGAGATTACGTTACAAACTAAAAATCTGGTGAATGATTTCAAATGGAGCACGGATTTCAATATTTCGTTCGACCGTAACAAAGCAATCCGGCTGGGAACCAATGATACTCCGATCGGCGGAAATAATAACTTGAATGATTACAATCGTACAGCTGTCGGAATGCCTTTAGGGATGTTTTACGGCTATGTGTACGACGGCGTATATATGACACGTGAAGAATATGAAACTCAGCCTCATCATGAAACTTCTACCATTGGTACCGTCCGGATGAAGGATGTGGATAACGATGGAGACGTGGATAAGGATGATCGGACATTTATCGGTAATCCGAACCCCGATTTTCTGTATGGTATAACGAATACGTTTGAATGGAAAAATTTCGACGCCAGTATTGTCTTTTCCGGTTCGGCAGGTAATGATCTGATGGACGAAGCGTATGAATCTACGGAAAACATCGACGGGGTGTTCAATGTTCGCAAGTGTGTAGCTGACCGCTGGCGTTCCGAAGAAAATCCGGGTAAAGGCGAAGTCCCGCGTACCTTGTCCGGTACGACCGAATTGTTCCGCTATACAAATTCCCGCTGGATATATGACGGTTCTTACCTGATGATGAAGAATATTACACTGGGTTATACGGTCCCCTTAAAACGGAATCCGTATATCAGGTCGCTCCGTTTTTATCTGACCGGGCAAAATCTTTTTACCCTTACTAATTATCCGGGGATGAATCCGGAAGTCAGTTTGGGCAATGCAAGCGGATTGAGCGGTTACGGCGTCGACTATACCGCTTATCCCGTCTCCAGAATATATACTGCAGGTCTTAATGTTATATTTTAAAAATACAGTACAATGAAAAAAATAGCAATTATATTATTAACATGTACGCTGTGTCTATCTTCGTGCAGCAAATCGTTTTTGGAACTCTATCCCGAAACAGGGATTACATCAGAATCGTTCTATCAAACAACAGAACATTTTAACCAGGCGCTTTTAGCTTCTTATGAAGGGTTTCGTTATTGGGTAAATAATGGTCTTCATATTGATGAGATGCGGTCGGACAATGTATTTTATACGCTTTATTCCGGTGACCGCGGCCCGTATACGGCTTTTGAAAAACCCTGTTTGTTTATTGACGATGAAGATTCTGCCAACTATGGGGGAGGACCTATTTACAACCGCTGGCGCTATACGTATGCCAACATTGCCAAACTGAATACGATCCTTGACCGTGCCGAAACAGCAGATATCAGCGACGAAGATAAGAAGAAAATCATTGCCGAGGCATGTTTTTTGCGGGCGTCTTATTATTTCATCCTTGTCCGGAGTTTTGGAGGTGTGCCGTTGAATTTGCATGAAATAACCACGGCAGAAAAAGCCTTTCAGGCTCGTGCAAGCGTAGACGGGTGTTATACGCAGATTATGGAAGATGTGAATACGGCTATTTCAAACGGCTTAACTGTCCCGGTAAATTTTCCGGCCGACAACTCTGGGCGTGCTACCATGGGAGCTGCCCGCATGTTACGCGCTTATGTGCACATGAGCAAACCATCGCCCGATTATGCCGCGGCAGAAGCGGATCTGAAAGCGGTCACTCAGATGAATTACGGCTTACTGGATGATTACGAAGCCGTTTTTGATCCGAATAATAAAAATCATAAGGAGACCATCCTGGATGTGCAGTATGCCGAGGACGGTACGGGTAACCAATATGCCCGTTTCTCCTGGAAATTTATTCCGAAATGTGAAAATACGGTAGATATGATGGGCGTCGGAGGTTCCAATTACGCCGGTACGGATTATAGCGGTGGCTGGGCAGTCCCGACTGAAGATATGATCAATTCTTACGAACCGGGTGACAAACGGCTACTCCCAAGTATTTGTATAGCTGAAGGTACGGCTAACGGCGATGCATTTACGTTCGAACAGATTGTAGATGATCCACGGAATTATGTCTGTCCCGCTGGAAAAGCATTTCGTTATATGGTGCGTAAATACTATCATCCACCATACACCTACAGTTTGAAAAGCAGAGAAAATTTCCCTGTTTATCGTTATGCCGGCGCCTTGTTACTGCTGGCGGAGGCCTTGATACAACAAAACAAAAGCGCTGAAGCACTGCCTTACATCAATCAAGTACGCCAACGTGCCGGATTACCGGCTCTGAGTAGTTGTACCCTGCGACATGTGGCCGATGAGATGCGTCATGAGTTGGCATTTGAAAACCGTCGTTGGGACGATCTCAGGCGTGCCGGACTGGTGAAAGAAATCATGACAGCGCACGGTGAAAGGATCAAGGAACTGCATCCTTGGGTTAGAGCTACCAATAACGACGGATGTTACAAAATTGACGATTTCCGGATGATTTATGCCATCCCTACTCGTGAACTGGATATCAATTATCTGTTGGAACAGAATCCCGGTTATTGATTAAATCAACAGATTGTCCTCCCAAACAAAATCACGGAGGACAATCTGTTATATTCTGCACACGACAGTTTGATGCATGAACACACAGATCGTCGTACCTGCCGGGCGACCCGGATATTTTCTCCGCAATTCCATGCACATAACCGTCACGAACAAAGTAGGGGAAAAAACCGGGAAAACATACTTACTGTGTTTGTTGAAAATACTTGTTGAAATCCGTTTCAAAGGCAAAAGAATTAAAAAAATAAACATTCCCCGGTCTCTGTCCACGCTGCAAACCGGCATCCGGCGTTTTCTGCGTACGACTTGAACGCACGGGCTTCTTTATATGTTTCGCCGAAATGCATCGGCGCGAATATTTCCGCATGTATACGGTCAACGAATTGTTCTGCTCCGCGCATATAGTTTTTCCCCAGCCGGCAGTCGACGGGGAACATTGCCAGATCAACACGGTCGGTATCTTCGTGCAAATCATCAATTTCTTTAAGAAAACAATGTTCGGCGTCCTGTATTTCTTCGATTGTGGATTCCTCATCCCAGTGCCAGTTATTCAGGTCTCCGGCATGGAAAATTTTTTTTCCTTCCGTTTCTATCAGGAACGATATGCCGACGTCGGTAGAACCGAATGCTTTTATCGTAATATTTTCATCCTGCCATATATCTCCCTTCTTAATGAACGATGCATCATTTTTCGAATGAAGTCGATTTTTAAGAATATCGTCCGAAAATATATATTGCGTGTCGGGCCGAATGTTTTTCCAGTTCAGGATATTTCTGTTGAAATGGTCGGGATGCCAGTGTGAAGCAAGGACATACAATTTGCCGGGGAAAGAAGGAAGACCGTGAAGTATGTATTCGTCGTGCGAATCTTTGTAATAGTCAATCACGATCGTACATCGTTCCCCTTCTATTGAATAACCGCTGTGATAAATATAGGAAAGTTTCATATGTGCATAATTTTTTATCGGCAATCATTACCGTAAAGTTTGAAATTCGACGACCACGCTTTTTCCTGCATATCCGCCTTGCGGGAGGGTGACTGCTATTTCGGTATTACTTTCCCTGATATTCCAATGCGTTTGCACATCGTCGGCAGTTGTGGCGACATCCAGTTTACGGTTGATGCGAAGGTGTATTTTTCCCTGTTTGCGTGTCGGATCGGAGACGGTGAGACGGCAGATGTTGCCGGCTTCATTGCCGACCATGATGAGGGCAGGACTGTCGACCGATAGACGTATATTATCGGCAAACGTAATTTCGCCGGTTTGATAAAATGCAGCTTGTACGATGTTTAACCCGTGATGCCGGACGGCCTGCAAAGCGGATGTATTCGACAGGATTTCGACAGTTGGATTGGCCGCTGCCTTTTTTACGTTTCCTATTGTTGTAGCAGGCATTACGACATAGCAGTATCCGGCGTTGTTTGCAAATGCACCGTGGTCAATCCACAGTTTGAATACATCCATGCTGACTTCTTCTCGCGAAGAATTTGTTTGACGGTTGATTTTAAACCAGCTACCCGTTTGCGCCTGGATCGATAGTTTCACTTGTGCGGATTCGGGGAAGATATAGCCCGTTTTGTCATGAAACAGCCATCCGCCGGCCACATCCGTATGTACATGCTCGCCTTGCGGGAGAACTGTTTCGAAATTGCCCTGTCCGGCAACGACGTCGCCGGTCAACTTACTTTGGTTTAAAGTTGTAGCGAGCGGCATATGCGAGGCGGATGTGATCCCTGCTCCGAGGCAGACGTATTCGTCATCGAAGAAAAACCATGCTTTTCGCGCTTTGACGGGATCATGCGGGCTGATAAAATCGAAGCCGACAATACCGTATCTACCGTCCGTTGCGGCGCCTGCGAAATCCGTCATGCCGGCCTTCTGAATTTCTTTTTCAGGTGGGAGCACAGGCTTTTGCAGGATAGTGGCGCCGGGTATCTTCTGCCAGTCGTACACCGGGGTGATGGGAAAATATTCATCACCCCGCAGTGACAGGTAATTGGTTCCGTCACCCCGGTGATGATTCGTCAGTCCTTCGCCGTTGTACGGTTCTTCCATGTTACGAACGCGTGAGGAGAACATCCTGACGGACGTGAAATAGTTCGGCCGCTGGTGGGTGTAATGTTCCGTCAGCCAGTAGAACGTACCAGACGAAAGGGTAGGAGCGGCTTCGTCATGTCTGATTTTTACGATTTCGTTCATCTCGTCGGCGCGGTAAGTCGTCACGCGCAACAGTCGTTCAAGTGTGAGCGTGCCGGCGGCATACAGGTTTCGTGGACGCGAGATATCACGGTTCGTAGCGCCCGGATCGTGATATTTCCCGAAAATCATCATTTTGCAGATACCGTCGAGGTAATAATCAACAAGCAGTTGCAGCGCTGTTTCGGAAAATATGTAACGCGTGCCGGCAACATAATCGGCCCATTCGGCAAACGTGTCGGCATACCCCAGTCCGTATGAAAGCGTATTGTTCACTCTGTCGTCGCGATGATGGAAACTATAGTCATACTGCAATCCCCGCTCGTTTTCGGGGACAAAGCGTATTTCTCCTTCAACAACATTCATCAACATTTCAAACTGTTCTGCGTCACGTTTAAAGAGGGCATTTTTTGCCTGAATACCGGCTATCTTAATGCGGTCGCCGCTCTGACGCGCTCCCCAAGCGTTGATATGCGCCCGTCCGGTGATAACCGATGTCTTTTCAATCTGTTCTTTCGATAAATCTTTGTCCATGATGAGCAGGACGGTCGTCAGATCCGATGGCGTTCCGATCTCGTTATTCCACCAGTTTTCGCAGATGAAGTCGTGAGCCAGCCAGTAATCCAGCGCCGACGAGAAAGTTTTCTTAAGCGCCTTGTTCCCAGCCAGGGGCGAGCCTTTTTTCTTGTATGCACGGCTCATTTGCACGATGTTGGCCAGATGGCGCGTATGTTCAAAAGCCGTACGTGCGGTGTCGACATAGTCTATACCCGGCCATGTGCCGTCCGGACGGAGCGTATTTATTAATTCGCGAACGTAATTTTCGCGTACATCGGGCATCATCAGTTCCGAAATGATGCGTTTCCTGATGGATTCGACATCGGGATTGGTGGCGGCGTGCATCTGCAGAGAGGAGGCGATGATAGCCGTACAGAAAAGGATTGTAAAAAATATTCGTTTCATATAATATTTATTTTAAGCCGGCCGCTCACGCGAGTTCCGGTGGGATTCATATCATTTATTTGACGCCGGCCACTGTGCGAGTTCCTGTATTCCGGCGGATGGATTCGACGGCACGGTCGACAAACATTTTTGAGAGTTCCGGCAGGTCTTCGCCGATGGCCAGCGCACCGAAGGTGATGCCGGCATTGCATACCTGATTCCAGTTGTGAGGGGCAGTCAGATACCATGCGTTGGAGCTGTTCAGTGCGGGGTCGAGGCCTTTTGCGAGGATGGCATCCGCGATTTTCCTACGCGAGGATTCGGGTAGCGCATCGTAAAGCCAGTCGTAGCCGATGGCCAGCGCCATCGTCATTTCGGCTACGTCGAGAAAGTGCGACGGGTTCCAGTCTTTGAATGTGGATATGGCCAGCATCTCCTTTTCCGCTTTTGCACGGTATTTGTCTTCGCCAGTCATTCGGACGGCATACGACAGATAGAAAATGCGGCGTATGGCTTCGCGCGAAACGGAGAGCAGTCTTTTGCCGGTCATTACCCGTTCCAGTTCGGTCAGGACGATGATTTTATCACACTCGTCAATAATAGCCCGGTGCAGTTTGGCGCGGACGGGGTCGGATACGATGATGTCCTTTATTTTTTGTTCTTCGCCTTTGAGAAGCATCAACCTCGGATGTTCCGGTATCTGCACATTGGCGGGCACGTGTTTCCATTGTGCCTGTAAACCGGCGGCAACTGCAATCCAGAGCAGTCCCGCAATGATACATGTTTTTTTATCTGTTTTTTTCATGGGTAGTCGAAATTAGTTATTGTCGATAAATCGTATTAAGTAATGTCCTGCGGGCAGGGCGATTGTATATGTATCGCCCTGTCGCATGCCGCCGTGCAGGCGTTTGTCCGGTTCGGACATGCCGGATACGGCGGGCTGTTTGCCGTCCGGCAGGGGCGTCTGCAGTTGGATTTCCGATGAAGAAGTCAGCTCGAACGCCTCGCCTTTCCTGTTCAGGGATATTTGTGCGCCGGGCGTTTTCGAAAGGATGCGCCATTTGCCTTTTTCGAGCATCTGCCCTTCGCCCATGAAGATATATTCCGTTTCTTCGCCGGGCGTTTCTCCGACTGCAGCATATACGCCGTTGAAGCGCATGTCGCGGAAGGTCATGTCCGCCCCTTCTTCCGGACGGTTGAAGATGTAGTCCGTCCGGCCTGGAGATTTAACTTTTATGCCGATGAAGTTTTCGCTGTCTCCGAAATATTCCACGGCATCGACCGGCAGTGGCGTTTCACCTTCTTCGCAGGGATGATACAGGGCTACGAACGGGCGGTTCCAGGCTTCGCCTTTCTGGCGGACGATCAGCGTAGGCAGGGGCTTGCCTAGCAGTTCGTCGGGTACGGAGCCTTTTACGAAGGCATTGGACTTGGGAGCGTCGGCCGTAAAGACGGTTCTGTCGGGGAAGCCTTTCATCCACATGTCGACATGCACGTCTGTGGCGCTTTCCAGTCCGATGCGGAAGCGGGCGACGAAGTCTTCGCCTGTGGGTACGGCTTTTTTGTTGCCGAGATAGTCGTATCCTTTCAGATCGCCAAGCGCGGACGACAGTTCCTGTGTCGGCAGAAGGGTCATTTTTTGTCCGTTGCGTGCGGAGATGTCAATGTCTTGCCCGATGCTGTGGTAGAAATATTCGTGTTTGACGTCTTTGTTGTCTTTGCGTGCCGAGCGGAAGATGTCTATCGCGTAGGCCGACGTCCGGCTTATGCGAACGATGCTTGTGAGCCTTTCCTGTCGGGCGCCGGTTTTGGGTTCGGTCAGTTCGACGCGTGCGAAAGTCACTTTTTCGGAAGCGAGCAGCCGTTCGCCGTGTTGCGGATAGCAGGCGAGCAGGCGGTATGGGTAATTGCTGCGCATCATGCCGTAGTCGGAGATGCCGTCGACGATGACGGTGTTGTGCGCCGGGAAGCGTGCGTAGTATTCCTGGTTGTCGCGCGTGCCGTATGTTTCGCCGTAGGAGCTTTCGGGAGCAAGCATTAGTCCCTTGCCGTACATTTCCATGGATATGCCGTTGGCGTGAGCATGGTTGCCGTAAGCGCCGGTAAGGGTGACGGCCATGGCATGTCGCTCGTCGCGGCCGTTGCGCTGTATCAGCCAGCTGACGTTGGGGGCGTAGTAGGTGTCGCTGAGGGAATGGTCGTAAGTGATTTCTTCGGCGGGGATGTCCGTCGGTTCGTCCACGTAGAAGAAAAGTGAAAACAGGGATTTCCCCTGGCTACGGTCGTAGACGCCATCGTGCATCAGTTTCCGCAGTATTTTGGTTGCTTCCATTTCGCTGTCGCGTTCACCGTACTTGCGGTAGAGCGCAATCAGCATTTCAAACGGTTGCGGCCGCAGGGGCACATAGCGGGCGTCGCCGAAAGCCGTGACGCATCCGTTGGGAAAGAGGTATTGCGCCGTGGCGGGGACGGCTTTTTTCATGATGGGGAAGGTATCGAGCAGATGATTGTTTTCGGCATTGTCGATTAACGAGATAATGTCCAGCATGTCGTTACAGACACTCATCGAATAGGTGGCCGATTCCGGCCACAGTCCGGTTTGCGGATCGAAGAGTTCGCCGACGACTTCCTTGAGCGCAAACTGCCGTATGGTCGTGCGGTTCATTATCTCGTTAAGATAAAACTGCCTGCCTCGCCTGTCGCCGTAATAATCGTCGTCTTCCAGCGCCAGGGCGACGTAAGCGACGTATCGCGCCTGAAAGATATTCCAGTTATTGTCCGGTACGCCGTACATTATCTCCTGGTCGGCAAATCGTTTCAGCACTTCGGTAATCATGTCCATGTCGGCCCGGTGTGCCTGCAGATAATCGTGCATGAAGTCGAAACACAGCGCCAGGTACGGAATCAGGTGGTCGAGAATCACCTCGAAAGTGGCCAGTCCCATCAGGTGGCTGTTCGAGTAATCTTCCAGCGCAAAAGGTTCGCGTCGGTAATACATGCCCCTGACGTATGCGAGGAAAATGTCGGAGGCGAAAACGGCATATTTTTCTTCGCCCGCGTACCAGTAGAGGAAAGCCGCATCGGCGGCAAGGGAGAGGATTCGGTCGTTCATGGGACCTATCATCCTTCCTGTTTTCGAGGGATGTACCCATTCCCACGGCATCCCTTCCTTTTTACGGTTTTGGAGATACATTCCTTTTTCGTCCATGTATGGTTGGGTGTCTTCGAGCGAGGGCATGAGATAGTCGGTTGCCCCATCGCGATGTCCGGCAAATTTGACGGTAGGCACGGGCGCACGGCCTTTGCCGTATAGAAATTCGTTTCCCCTGACGTATACCCGCTCATAGTGCGTGTCCCAGTACATCTGCAGGCGCGAAACGATCCATTCGGGATCGGTACGGTGACGGTCGACATAAGGGTCGACGTTCGCTTTCAGGTTTGCATATGATTTCTGTGCCCATGCGACGGCTTGCAGTTTGGCCGTAAAGGCATCTTTTTTGTCGGGCGTGACGTAAATACGCGGATGTACGGACTTTGCATATCCTGCGGCCGACAGCGCCAGAATGGCAATGATAATAATGTTTTTTCTCATGTTATTGTTGTTTTTCAAGGTGAAATATGCCCGTGTGGCAGTACATGACGCATCCGTTTGTTGCCATGTCCGATTGTCGTGCAAAGGACAAAGCTGCATATCCCACTGGGTAAAGCATATATTTTCGTATAATAATCATCGATGCAAAGTTATAAAAAAAAAGTTATACAACAGTTCTTCATGCGAACTGTTGTATAACAGGTGGAAAAAAAATTATTTCATCATGTAACGTTTGATGCTTATTTTCGCGCTATTGGACGGTATGTCGGGATTGGAAGATCCGGGATTTACCGTGTTGATATAAATGTAGGCGCGATATTTGCCATCTTGCGTTTCGATCCATATACCGCCTTCGTTTTTCACGTTGACGGCATAGTTGGGCATGCCGGAGAAGTCGAGCGTCGTAAAGTCCGGGTCGTCCACGTATATGCCGTATTGCATTCTTGCCAGATGTTTGTCTCTCAATCCGTATACTTTCATGATGGGCGTAGAGTTGTTTACGCCTGCGGGAAGGGTGACGCCGGGCAGGTATTCGACATTGGCGGCGGGCGATACGAAGGCATGGGCAAAGGTGATGCCGGAAATATTGCGATAGAGGTATACCAGGTCGATATTACCGGCTTTGGACGCGGCTTCCGCCGCATCGTAAGCAGCCATATCTGCGACGGAGATGAAGCAGTTGTCGCCGTCCGTCGTTACGATGTCGAGCGCCATATCCATCAGGGCAATGTCGTACGGTCCCATTTTGTGGGACGTTTCTTCGCCGTTGCCGGCTTTGGCCGAGAAAGTAAATTCAACCTTGCGCCCTTTGGCTTCCGGCGGTATCCTGTAATAATACCGGAGGGCGGCGGCGCACGTGTCTGCCGTGAATGTCACATCCGACGTAGCTCCTGAAGTTACACACGGATTGCCGACCGTTTCGAATTTGTCGCTACCGCTGCCGTCGGTGTAGAAAGACCTGTGTTCGAGAAAGGTGCCTTCCGCCCCGGCGATGGATGCTTCGACTCTGGCCGACATGATTTTGCCTGTACCCGGCGGCAATGCTACGGCATAGACAAATTCGATGTTCAATCCTGCTACGTTCGGCCCCAGGGATCTTTTGATACAGTCGCTCGACAGTTTGGAAATTGATTGCGACGACGGAATCCCGTTGTCTTCGCAAGCGGCAAGAAACGCCAGCGACAGGGTCAATAATACTGAATGAAGAAATTTATTATGTCTCATCATCGTTAATGTTTAAGTGGTTAAAACTATGGTTTCTGAACGGAGAGGTATACCGTATACATTTTCCGCACTTTCCGGTTGCCCGAAATGACCGTATATTGCTTTGGGTGCGCCAAATCGGAGAAATCCGTCCATCCGGTGATTTTCGGCTCCAGCCTGGCATCGGTGACGAGCGAAAACTGGGGCCACAAGTGCGTCATGTCGGTTCCGTAAAACACTTCTACGTTAATCGTACAGGCTACCGTATCGATTTCGGGGTTTTTTGTCCTCACGGTCTGGAAATCGGAACCAAGCAGTTCGAAATTGCTTACGTAACACTGGCTTCTCTCCGTAACCAGCAGGCCGTCTTCGTCGACCGGATAATCATAACATCCTGTAAACGCATACAACAGCAAGACAAACGCACAGGCTGCGAAGCCTGTCATTCTTATGATACAAGTTCTTAAATTATTCTTTTTCATAACTGTACATATTTAAAAAATTAAAGCCACGGTGTGTTTTGCGTCAGGTTTGCGTTCCGGTCGCGTTCACCCGGCGGGATACGGAAGATGTAACATTGCTGGTAATATCTTTCGCTCTGATTCTGGAAATACCGTTGCGGAGTTGCACCGTGTGTATCTGCACGCCAGACGCCGTTATTGTCGTACGGCGGACACCATACGCGCTCGATGGCGCGCCAGCGGCGTATGTCGAATCCCCGGTGGCCTTCTCCCAGCAGTTCGATAATTCGTTCCTGTTCGACGGCGTTGAAGAATGTTTCTTTCGATGCCGTCCTGTCTGCCTTGAGCGGCGGCAGGTTGCCGCGGTGACGGATTTTGTTGACTAATTCGATGGCCTTGGCATCCGGCCCGTTGTTCACTTCGTTGATAGCTTCGGCATACATCAGATATACATCCGCAAGGCGCATCACCGGCCAGTGATAGTTACCTTCGCTGCGTCCGAGACCGGCTGTGTTGCGGACAAATTTGCGGAATAGGTATCCCGAATTGGTGCCATCCGTATTGTACGTAATCTGGCCGATATGTTCTTCCGTGAGTCCCGGGAATTGCAGGTAATTGGCCGTTGTGATGTTTGTGTTCCACGTTTTGTAGATGTATGGACACCAGCCTGTCGCGAGGCGTGAAGTGAAGCCGATGCTTGTTTCGTAATCCCACAGTATGGAAGCTTTCATACGGTAGTCGCGGTCGACATAACTCTGAGGGTTCAGGGCTGAATTGGGCGTGCTGTAAGCGACTTCTTTGCCCACTACGTCGGGATTCATCTGAATCAGCGGTTCGCAGAAATCGCCGGTAGTAAGAGACTGGTAACGGTCGGCTATTTCGTAGCGAGGCGTGACCCAGACTTGTGAGCCTTCGTGATTACGTCCCGCAAAATCGCGCATCAGTTCCTCGCCCTGGTTTGTTCCCAGTCCACCGTGAGTAAAAACCATGATTAATTCCGGGTCACCGTTGGATACGGGCGTAAACAGGTAATAGTAGTTCGGCAGTTTCTCAGCTTTACCCGGTTCGTCGCACTCGCCCGGTTCGCCGTCTCTGAACAGCGTCAGGCCGTAGTCGTCGATGACCGACTTGAAGTCGGCGGCAGCGCCGGCGTAGGCTGCCGAAGCTTCCGATGCACTGGGCGTAAACGTATCGAGTTCCGGCCATCCGAAATGATTCCAGCAAGCCCAGTACAATTGCAGTTTGCCTCGGAAAGCCAGGGCTGCCGGTTTGGCGGCGCGACCGACTTCCGAAGCTTTTGCCGGCAGTTTTTCGAAGGCACAGGTAAAATCGTCGTAGATGAATTTTTTGATATCCGCAATCGGCGTACGGGTTATATCGTTCACTTCCGAATTGTCGTATACAACATGTTCGATAAGCGGCACGTCGCCCCACATGGAGATCAATTTGAGATAAACTATTCCGCGCAGCAGACGCGCCTCGCCGATAATCGTTTCGAGATTTGCCTTCGATGAAGGACTCGCGTCGGCCAGCATCTTTTCCACGTTGTCAATTACGTAATTGGCACGATTAACGCCACCATACAGGTAACGGTACATCTTGTCGAAACCGCTCGCATATCCACTCGGATTGTAGTTGCCGCCATGATAAGCGTCGCCGGCGCGCAGGTTGCCGTCCGTAGAACTTATTCCGCGTGTCCGTATATATTCGCCGTGACCGTCCAGATAATAATCGCGGTCGAAGAGCGGGCGTATATCAGCGTATGCGCCGTACAGGGCGTATGTGGCGTCGGCTTCGGTTTTCCAGAAAGCGCTTGCCGCAAGCTCTGTTGTCGGATCCTGATTCAGTAAATTCTGCACGCACGAGGTGGCGAAGACGAGCCATCCGGCTGTCGTGCAGCATGTAAGTGAAAGTCTTATTATATTTTTCATTTTCATAATCGTTACGGTTCAGTTAAATTAAAATCCGATATTAAACCCCAATGAATAGGATGAAACCAGCGGATAGACATCCGAGACATAACCTCCGCTGTCGCCGCGTCCGCCTCTTTCCGGATCGATGCCGCGGAATTTCGTTAGCGTGGCGAGATTTTCACCTGAGAAGTATATACGCATGCTGCTTACATAAACGGCCTTCAACCACTTCTGAGGCAACGAATAACCTAACTGCAGATTTTTCAGGCGCAGATACGACAGGTTGTCGAGCCAAAAGGTCATTTCTTCACGATTGGAATTACCTCCCAAGCGCGGCCATTCGGCATCGCGATTTTCCCACGACCACGGATTGTTCCAGTGTTCCCATGAGGAGGCGTAACGTTGTGCATTGGGATTTACGTTGTTGTAGTTGTTTATCCAGAACGTTTTGCGTCCCGCGGCGCCTTGTAACATGATAGCGACGTCGATATCTTTCCATCTGGCGTTGCCGTTCAGTGCGAAGTTGGTTGTCGGCCGATCGCGCAGATACTCCGGGTATGCTACCTTGTCGTTGCCGTCTATCCGTCCATCGCCGTTCACGTCTTTTCGGAGTATGTCGCCCGGTGATGCTCCCTGCGGCGTATGGCTGTAGATGTCGTTCCATGTTTGTGCAATCCCGTAATCTTCGTATGTGTACACAAAGTGGTAAGGCATGTTCACGTAAGTCCATCCCTTATCAAGAAATTCGTTCCACAATTCGAGTTTTGTCCAGTTTTTCGAGAAGTTGCCGTTTACCATATAAGTGAAGTCTCCATTTCGGTCTTTCCATGTGAGGTTGATTTCCACGCCACGATTTCGCATATCGCCGATGTTGTCGCGGGGCGCGCTGTAGGCTCCCGTCAGGTGGAGCGACATTTGCGAGGGGCGTATCATACCGGTTGTCAGGCGGTCGTAGAAATCAAGTTCCGTCGACAGTTTACCTTTCAGGAAACTCATGTCGAGACCCAGATTGGCAACCTGTCCTGTTTCCCATGTCAGATCCTGGTTAATCATCTTCTTGTTAACGAATCCCTTCACGATAGTACTGCCCATCATATAGTTGCTTGCCGTAAGCGTTTCTTTCTGTTCGTAGCGACTCACGTCATTGTTCCCTAACGTTCCGTATGACGCCCTCAGTTTGCCTTGATACAGCCAACTGTCTGATATGTTTTTGACAAAATTCTCTTCTGAGAAGCGCCATCCTAACGATACCGAGGGGAAGAAGCCGTACTGATGTCCGGGGAGGAAACGTGACGAACCGTCGGCGCGGAAATTGATTTCCAGCAGATATTTGTCACAGGCGGCATAGTTTAATCGTCCGATATAGGAGCGCAGACCTTCGGTGTTGGAATTGCCGCCGGTACCCTGTACGTCGGTCAGTGCGGCATCTACTTCGTGTAGCGACGGGTGAAGGCGGTTGTTTCGCGAAGTGGACTGGCTCCGGTTGTACCATAATTCTTCGCTGTATGCGGCCATCAAACTGATGTTATGACCGTCGGCAACGGTCAGATTATAGTTCAGTCGTCCGTTCAACTGTGTTTTGTATCCCGTACTGGTTGCGTTCGAGACGCCTGCATCTTCACCTACATATACTCTCGATCCGTAAGCGCCTGCCTGAAAGTTATATGCTCGGTTAGGCGTGTTGGCTGCGTATTGGAACTGGTTGTAGTAGTTCAGCGCATATTCCAGATGCGCCGTTAACCCTTTCAGGGGTTGCCAGTCGAGGAACATGTTGCCGAGCGCTTCCTGCCGGTTGTTGTAGTTCAGGTTGTTTACCATATACGTATAAGGATTGTAGGCCTGTGCATCTTCGCCGTAAGCCATCACGCCTCCGTAGTAGCCCGTTTCGGGGTCGTAAGGCGTAATGCCTGCAATTGCGTATTGAAGGTCGTAACCGCCGGTATTGCCCTGATTGTCCGTATCCGTATAACCGCCGCTCATATAAAAGGTGCGATTTGTCCAGTTACCCGAAAAACGAACGCCCACACTCAAACTGTTCAGTAATTTGTAATCAAAATTAAACCGTGCGTTGTAACGGGAATAATCGTTATTGATTTGCAATCCTTCCTGGTCTTGTATGCCGAGAGAAGCAAAAAAATTCGATTTATCGTTGCTGCCGCTTGCCGATACGTTATAGTTCTGCATTGTACCATGATTCCGCATGATCCACTCCCACCAGTCGGTATTCGGGAATTTGACCGGATCGATCATGCTCATCGCCAGCCACTGGTCAATTGTACCGTTCTTGAACTGGTAGTTGGATTCCAGCGTATTAACGGCCGCTGTACGCTGGTGGATTGTTAATGCACGTGCATAATCCGGCATAAACTCAATAGAGTTAGTCGGATAAGACGTCGAATAATTGCCCGATACATTGAAGGCGACACGCTCAGAGCCTTTACCCGATTTGGTAGTAATCAGGATTACACCGTTTGCTGCACGCGAGCCGTAGATAGCGGCCGACGCGGCATCTTTCAGGACGGATATGCTTTCGATATCGTTCATATTAAGACGGTTAATGTTCACGTCGGGCATACCGTCTACTACGATCAGCGGTGCAGCATTATTGACCGTACCCATACCGCGGATCATCAGCGTAACGTCTTCGCGTCCTGCCATACTGCTGTTTTGGCTGACGGCAAGGCCAGGCAACATGCCTTGCAAACCGGAAGATACGTCGACCAGCGAACGACTGGTAAGCGTTTCGTCTACCGTCATGGCCGATACGGCGCCGGTCAAATTTACCTTCTTTTGTGTTCCGTACCCGACTACGACTACTTCTTCTATCATTTGGGCATCTTCCCTCATCGTGATGTTGATGACGGTCAGGTTACCTACCGTAACAGACTGCATGGCAAAGCCCAGATACGAAAATTCCAATACGGACGTCCGGCCGGGAACAGAGACTGTATATTTCCCATCGATGTCCGTTGCGACTCCATTTGTTGTTCCTTTCACGATGATATTTACGCCGGGAAGCGGTTCTCCGGATTCCTCCGTCACCGTACCCGATACGGAAATATTTCCTTGGGCAAGCGCTGAAAGTGAACAAATAATAACACTGAACGTGAATAACATTCTCCGCAGTGTTTTCCAATTGATTAATTTATGATCATCCATATTTGCTATTAAAAAAAATGTGTATTTCAATTTAATTCAATAATTATATGCCGGCGTCGTTGCGTTCGGCAAATCTTAGGGCGAGACTATCGTTCACCGCGTTTTGAAAAGCTAATTTTATTTTCATCTGTCCATAGGCATATAAATTTAAGATTATACAATACGTTTAAATATATCATATGTAAATTTCTTGGAAACAAACTTGTTGAAGTTAAAAATGAAACTTACTGATAGAAACAGGCAAGCATGATGAATTTTTCCGGATATGGATTCCGGACGGATAAAATTTTTATCCGGCAAAAAAATATGCATAAAACAGGAGCAAAATTCAACTAAGAAATAAGGATGTGATTTTGGAAATAAAGAATTGTTTTTATATGTTATGCGCGCGTCTCTCTCTCTCTCTCTCTCTCTCTCTCTCTCTCTCTCCAATAGATATTCGGAATTAACCAATACGGATGTATTGATTAATTCATAACGGGATGAATATTTTTGTCCGACAGAAACCATGCGTTTTAAATATATATTAATGTATCTATTAGAAATATTTATCCACGTGTGACGTGTGCGATAACATGCGACAAAGGTATGATAATATTTTGATAATCTGTTTTTCTTCCGTATGTTTTAAAACACAATTTCGTCTGCATCTATCTTCTACCCGGATAAATCCGGGCGTTATTCATAGAATAGTTTTGCCCTGAACGACTCCACGGATTATTTACACAACCTAAAAGAAACCGACAATGTTATTTTGCAAGAAATAAAAACATCGTTTGGATCATTGAGCAGCAATGCGCTAATGAAATATACCTGTATTTATTTTCCGTATTGGACAGTAAACAGTATGGCAACAAATATTCTGTCGCCTGCGGAATTGGCAAAAGCAAATGAAAGTAAGCCAACATCGCCCAAAAGTAACGGGCAGCCTCTTTTACTATATCCGATGGAAACGAGTGACGATATTCTTTGTCAAGGAAGGCGCTTTTACGTTCGAGATATCGCGGTTGCAGTTAAAAAATCATTTTTCGACCTGTTCATATCGTTGCTTATCGAAAATAAATTATACCTTTGCCGCATAATAATTTTACGGTTTACAGTTACGGATGTTTCATTTGTACTGATTTGCGACTGACTTATAAATCATTAAACACTTCCGGATGAAAAAAGTTATTGAACACATAAATGAGAGTAAAAAAACGGCATTTTCTTTTGAAGTGCTGCCGCCTCTTAAGGGGAACAGTATTAAGAGAATATATGATATCATCGATAAATTGATAGAGTTTGACCCTAAATATATTAACATCACTTCTCATCATAGCGAGTATATAGATAAAGTAGAAGCTGATGGTACGGTACGAAAAGTTAATATACGCCGTCGTCCGGGATCGGTCGCTATCGCTTCGGCTATTCAAAACAGATACGGCATTACGGCAGTGCCTCATATCATATGCAAAGGATTTACGAAGGAAGAAACGGAATATGCGCTGATAGACCTTAATTTTCTGGGTGTTCATGATTTATTGCTGCTTCGCGGCGATGAGAAAAAACTGCCTGTCACCGTAGACGGATCACTATACCATGATTATGCGACGGATATGCAGAAACAGGTGAATGATTTCAATAGAAGCATCGCTTTGGACGGTTCTTCTTTTGAGGGAATCGAAACGCCGTTTTCATACGGTATGGCCTGCTACCCGGAAAAGCATGAAGAAGCGCCCGATATGGAATCGGATATATATTATGCGAAGAAAAAAGTGGAAAACGGAGCGGATTATTTAGTGACGCAGATGTTTTTCGACAATTCAAAATATTACGCTTTCGTTGACCGGATGCGTGCCGACGGGGTGACCGT
>JAITBC010000082.1 GCA_031283785.1 Tannerella sp.
TAAAGATATATCATCCGATAAAGGATTATATCATGATATTCCTGGGAACAGCCGTTTACGCTTTCGGCTTTAACGGCTTTATCCTCTCAAATGAAATAGTACCCGGAGGACTTACCGGTATAGGCTCGCTTATTTTCTATGTGACAAAAATTCCTGTATCCGTAAGCTATGCATCCGTAAATGTCGTATTACTGTTTCTGGCGTTCAAACTGCTCGGACGCCGTTTTGTCGTCAACTCTTTGTTCGGTATTATATCACTCACGCTAACCCTGATATTTTTCGAATGGCTACTTGACGGCAAATCGCTCGTCAACGACGAACCGTTTATGTCAATACTTATCGGAGGCGCATTTTGCGGCGCCGGACTCGGCATCATCTTCTCCGCCAACGGCAGCACCGGCGGAACGGATATCATCGGCGCGGTAATAAACAAACATAGAAATATCTCCATCGGAAGGGCTTTGCTGTATTGCGATTTTGTGATTATCGCCTGTTCGTACCTGGTTTTCCGGGATATCGACAAGATCGTTTTCGGATATGTAGCCATGTTTACGGAAATGTATATACTCGACCGTGTCCTGAATGCGAATAATCAATCCGTACAATTCCTCATTTTCTCGCTTAAATATCAGGAAATTGCCGATTGCATAATAAGAGATATGGAACGGGGATGTACAATTCTGAACGGGGAAGGTGGATTTTCAAAACAACCGGTGAAAGTCGTCGTGCTGTTAGCAAAAAAAAGGGAAACAGCAATGATTTTCCGCCTGATAAAAAGCATCGACAATGATGCCTTTATCTCACAGTGCAATGTACAGGGAGTATACGGAGAAGGTTTCGACCGGATAAAAGCATAATATAAACTGAAAAATGATGAAAACGATTGTTTTTGCAACAAACAACGCTCATAAACTGGAAGAAGTACGCGCCATCGTTTCAGGCGGTATAAATATAGTAAGCCTGTCGGAGATCGGTTGTCATGATGACATCCCCGAAACATCCGATACGCTTGAAGGCAACGCTTTACAGAAAGCCCGCCATGTAAAGGAGCATTTCGGATACGATTGCTTTGCCGATGATACCGGCCTCGAAGCGGACGCCCTGAACGGCGAGCCGGGTGTTCGTTCCGCCCGTTATGCAGGCGACGGACACGACGCAAACGCCAATATAAAAAAATTACTTCGTGCGCTTAAAGACGGACAAAACAGGAAAGCCCGCTTCCGTACGGTAATCACGTTGATTTTGAACGGACAGGAACTTTTCTTCGAAGGAATCGTCAACGGACGGATAATAACGGAAAAACGCGGCGAATCGGGTTTCGGCTACGATCCTGTCTTTATTCCGGATGGATTCAACGAAACATTTGCCGAATTGGGTTCGGACATAAAAAACAAGATAAGCCACAGGGCTATTGCTACCCGCAAACTTGCCGAACAGTTACTGCGGCATGCGGTGGATAATGCGAATATTGGATAATTAAACATCACAAATTATATGAGTTTCAGAAAATTAATGACAGCCGCCTTGTCCATTATCTTCGCACAGGCGCTTACGGCACAAAACTATAAAAACTGGAATACATACCTCGCGTATCACGAAGCGACAGGTATTGCCGAATCAAACGAACGTATCTATGTGTTGGCAAACGGTTCATTATACAGTTACGGAAAAGAAGACAACGAAATAAGAACCTATTCAAAACAAAACGGGTTGAGCGATACCGACATCCGCCTGATAAGGTTCAATCCGGAGTATCAGACACTGATTATCATGTACGGCAACGGAAACATCGATTTATACGATAAAGACGGCTTTAAAAACTTGCCGGCGTTAAAAAATGCCTCAAACATACAGAGTAAGGGCGTAAATTCCATTTATTTTTATAATGAATACGCATACATATCTGCCGATTTCGGTATTATGGTGATCAATCTCAATAAAAAAGAAGTCGCCGACACCTATAAGACAGGCTATACAAAAGCTGTCTGTATCCTTCATGATACCGTATATGCTTCCATCGATAACGGTCTGATGAAAGCACATATCAAAGACAACCTTCTTGATTTGAACAACTGGAAAGAAAAAAAACTTAACACAACGGCTTTTGATGAGAAAAATATAACCAATATGTGTCTTTTTCAGGATAAGATATTCTTTTGCGTGAGTAATAACGGCGTTTATTATGAAACATCGACCGGAGAAGTAAAAGTATTAACAGGACAGATATATATAAAAAATATAACCGTTCAGTCGGACCAGCTGCTGACATATACCGGTGACGACCTTTCCATCTACGATGATACGGAGCGTTTCTCTTATATAAATATAGGTTCTATCAATGATGTCGTATCGCTTAAAAATGACGGGAAATACTGGATAGCAACAGGCAACAACGGATTAACAGGCATAGAAAAAGGCAGCGACGGCAGGTTCGCAAAGATCGTGTCCGGCATAACGATCAACAGTCCCAAACGTAACTACAATGCATTTATGACGGTTTTCGACGATAAAAAATTACTTGTCACCGGAGGCGACAGGATGTTAGACCGTTTCTTCAGACCCGGAACGCTAATGATTTACGAAAATGAAGAATGGTATAACTTCGACGAATCCGCAGCAAACAGGGAAATCCTGAATCTGATAGGCTATAACGCCCAGGACTATATGGGTGTCGCTGTCGATCCCGATGATGAAAATCATTATTTCGTAGCGACTTATGGAGAAGGCATCATTGAATTAAAAGATAATGCATTGGTGAAACTTCATAATGCGGACAACAGTACATTGAAGTCCGCAATATCGTATGTTGAAGACGGCGTTATAAAACATAATCCTACATATGTCCGAATAGGAAGCGTCTGTTTCGATAAGGATAAGAACCTGTGGGCTACAAATTGTCTTACCAGAAACGCCGTCAATGTTCTTAAAGCAAACGGAGAATGG
>JAITBC010000135.1 GCA_031283785.1 Tannerella sp.
CGAACGTGTGGACGACCGCACTCTGCGCTGCAAATTCATGCACCACCAAAGCATCGGAATGGTTTGGGCGCGCGCCGGCGAATCGGTCGGATTCATCGACAACGAAAATATGCAGACCGTAGCGTTCGGAACGGTGAAAACCTGCCGTCGCGAATCAAAGGACGTCTTCGAACTTGTGTTTACGCAGCCCGTTCCCAAACAGATTGCGGCAGACCATGCCCTTGAAAATCTTACATGGACGTGCAACTTTTCCGTCACCGGCTCGCACTTCAAGAGCTGTCGGGCAAGGGGACTGCTGGTCTCGACTCCCGGAAAAGTGGTTGTTGCCGACAATGTGTTCGAGTCGAGCGGGTCGGCGATACTCATTGCCGGCGACGCCAACGGATGGTTCGAATCGGGCGCCGTGAAGGACGTGACAATCACACGCAATACGTTCAAATCGTCCTGCATGACGTCCATGTATCAGTTTTGCGAAGGCGTAATCAGCATCTTTCCAATCATTCCTCAGAAAAACGCAGCTATGCCTTTCCACCGGAACATCCGCATCGCCGACAACAGTTTCGAACTCTACGATTATCCGGTTCTATACGCTCTTTCGGTGGACGGTATCGAATTTTCGAACAACAGACTCATTCGCAGCCGCGACTTCGAACCGTTCCACTACCGCAAACACGGACTGACATTCGAATACTGCAAAAATATCACCGTGAAAGATAATACCGCAGAAGGCGATGTGCTGGGCAACACGGTAAAGCTGGTGCAGACGCCGCGGAAGGAATATAAAACGGATAAAACTCCGTTCTTTAAAATCGTGAAGTAATAGAGACATAAGGCGGATGATCCATAAAATACCGTTCTGCTGCCGGAATACAAACAAACAAAAAACGAATTTTGTTTTGCACTGCGCCCGGCTTGCATTATCTTTGCATCATCAAATAAATTAAAATGATAATAATATGTACGGAAAATTCCAGCAATTCCTGAATGATGAACTGACAAATATCGAATCGGCAGGATTATATAAAAGAGAACGTATCATAAAAACCCCGCAAAAAGCGAATATATGTATTAACGGGGGAGAAGAAGCCCTTAATTTCTGCGCCAACAATTATCTCGGACTGTCCGACAATACCCACCTTATCGAGGCGGCAAAAACTACGATGGATACGCACGGTTTCGGTATGTCGTCGGTTCGTTTTATCTGTGGGACGCAGGATCTGCACAAACAGCTTGAGGCGGCGATCTCCGAATACTTTAAAACCGAAGACACGATTCTTTACGGCTCATGCTTCGATGCAAACGGAGGTTTGTTCGAACCGCTACTCACGGAAGATGACGCTATCATTTCAGATGCCCTTAATCATGCATCCATCATTGACGGCGTACGCCTGTGTAAGGCCAAACGTTACCGCTATGCGAACGCCGACACTGACGAACTTGAAAAATGCCTGCAGGAAGCACAAATGCAACGCTACCGTATCATTGCTACCGACGGCGTATTTTCTATGGACGGCAATGTGGCGCCGATGGATAAAATATGCGCTTTGGCTGAAAAATACGATGCACTTGTCATGGTCGACGAATCTCATTCCGCAGGCGTCGCAGGTCCGACCGGACGGGGAGTTGCGGAATTATACGACGTTTACGGCAAGATAGACATTTTTACCGGCACGCTCGGCAAATCGTTCGGAGGAGCTATGGGCGGTTTTACAACCGGCCACAGGGAGATTATCGACTTGCTGCGCCAACGTTCGCGTCCTTACCTGTTCTCGAACTCCCTCGCGCCGGCAATCGTGGGCGCCGGCATTGAAATGTTCGGGATGCTCCGTGAAAGCGATGAATTGCACACCCGGTTGACGGATAACGTAAAATACTTCCGCGACAGGATGATTGATGCCGGATTCGATATCAAACCGACACAGTCGGCGATATGTGCAGTAATGTTATACGACGCCAGGCTGTCGCAGGTCTTCGCGCAGCGTATGCAGGAAGAAGGTATCTTTGTCACAGGTTTTTATTATCCCGTTGTTCCGAAAGGTCAGGCACGTATCCGCGTACAGCTTTCGGCAGGCCATGAGAAAGTTCATCTTGACAAAGCGATCAACGCATTTATTAAAACGGGAAAATATCTTAACGTAATAAAATAAAACATCTATTATTTCCGCGTCAGGATTCCGAGTATAAAAAATCAACATGGGGAAAAACAGCAATTTCCATAGTCATTGCACTTTTTGCGACGGGCGAAGTCACCCTGAAGATTTCATCAGGTTCGCAATAGCGAACAAATTCCGCGCATACGGCTATAGCTCACATTCCCCGCTCCCGTTCGAGACATTCTGGAATATGTCGAAAGATGATCTTCCCGAATATATAGAAGAAATAAACCGGCTGAAACATAAATATGCCGGAACGATAGAAATTTATCTGGGGCTTGAAATTGATTATCTGGATAAAACGTATAATGCTTCGACGGAATATTTTCAATCTATGCCTCTTGATTACTGCATAAGTTCCATTCATTTTCTGCCGTGGCGGGAGCCGTTGCTCGAAGAAAACATGGTATGCATTGACGGCAGCTATACGGACTTCGAGGTTGGCGTTAACAAACGCTACGGAGGAAGTATCCGCCGCATAACCGAACATTTTTTCGAATCGTCCGCAGACATGATGGAAACAGGAGGATTTGACATCGTCGGACACATCGACAAAATATACATGAACGGAAGCAGACATCCTGATTTCGACATACATGCCGGCTGGTATCGAAAGCCGTTCCTCGGACTGCTCGATTTGGTCGCCGAAAAAGGATTTATCGTTGAGGTTAATTGCAAGAATAAAACAAAAAAAGGACAAACTTACCCGCATACAGAGTCATACAAGGAACTGAAAAAACGTCATATTCCGGTTATGGTAAATTCCGACTGTCATTATCCCGACATGGTAAACGACGGGCGGGACGATACGCTTGTATTGCTCAAAAACGCCGGTTATCGCACTGTCCGCGAACTTATAAACGGAAAATGGGAGGACGTAGAAATATAACAGATGATATGTAAGCGGAAAATTTCGCATCCTGCCGTTATGTAACAGTAAAGAAAGAATAAAAACAATGATGATAAAAAATACCGAACTCTCATTTAAACCGATAACAATAGAAGATAAAGAGATCATAACGTCGTTCACATTACCTGATAACTTTCTTAATTGCGATTATGCATTCGCAAACATGTGCAGCTGGCGATTTCTGTACGATAGCGAGTATGCGGTGGAAGACGGTTTCCTTTTCGTGCGTTTTTATGTGGAAGAAAAAGGGCGTAAGCATTTAGCGTATATGTTCCCCGTCGGTAACGGAGACCTGAAAACGGCGATCGAACGTCTTGAAGATGATGCCGGATCGATTGGATATCCGTTATTGATACTCGGCGTAACACCGGAATTGAAAGCAAAAATCAACGTCCTGTTTCCCGACAGTTTCACCTATATCACGGAACGTGATTACTTCGACTATATCTATCTGCGCGAGAGCCTCGCTACGCTTAAGGGTAAAAAATTCCAATCTAAACGGAATCATGTCAACAAATTTAAAAAGCAATATGACTATGCCTACTTACCGATAAACCGGGATATCATTCCACAGTGTATGGAGGTAGAACGCATATGGTGTAAGGCTAACTTTAATGAAAACGACAGGGAAAACCTTGCCTACGAGCACCGTTCCATGACTTTTGCCATGAATCATTTCAACGAGCTGGGACTTTCGGGCGGAGCCATTACGGTCGACGGTAAAATCATTGCCTTCACGTACGGTTCGCCGATAAACAGGAATACATTCGGGATACACGTAGAAAAAGCGGACATCAATTACGAAGGCATCTTCAGCGTTATCAACCGGGAGTTTGCTTCACGAATACCGGTGCAATACTTATATATAAACAGGGAAGAAGACTTGGGAATACCGGGATTGCGCCAATCCAAATTATCTTACCATCCCGTCATTTTACTCGAAAAAGATTCCGCAATAAAGAGAAGATAACGTCAACAAGCGCATGCCTGCATCTGAATTGAATAACAGAAAATCGTCGCACCCCTCAGCCGGCGACCAACAGGAGATAGTCATGCTTTGGCAGGACATATTTCAAGATTCCGACAATTTCACCGACCTGTTTTTCAGCCGCGTATACAAACCGGAAAATACCCTCGTCATAAAAAAAGATCACCGGATAATTTCTTCCTTACAGATGGTTCCATACGAGATAAAAACGATTTTCGGCATCATCCCCGCGGCTTACATATGCGGTGTCTGTACACTCCCTTCGGAACGCGGAAAGGGAGCGATGAAGACGTTGATGGCCGAAGCTATGGAAGATATGCATCAAAGAGGTTATTCGATTTCGACGCTTATCCCGGCAACACCACGGCTGTTTGACTTTTACAGAAGATTCGGATATACATACCCGATAGATCATGAAGTTGATACGATTCATTATTCCGGCAAACAACCGCTTAACGCCGTGTCGGAAACGACAGCCTTAGCGGATTTTACATTTGCAGGATGTACGACAGACAAACATTTCCCATATTTCGACCGCAAGCAGCGTGAACGCCGATGCGCTGTATTACATAACGCCTGTGATCTCGAAACCATCGTCCGCGACTTGGCATATGACGGCGGCAATGCATGGGTGGCGCTCAAAAAAAATAATCCGGCCGGCATAGCGTTTGCCAAACCTGAATCGAAAGATAAAATTATCATAAAAGAAATATTTTACGATAACACCCTCATAAAAGAGGCCCTGATTCGTTATATATTAAACTTGTATAATGCCCGGACAGCCGAAATGCGCCTTCCTTCAAACACGGAAAAAGACAAAACCCTCGAAAAACAGCCATACGGATTAGCCTGCATCCTCGACGAACAAATAACCGACATATCGGGCCTGTACATGACTTTAATGCTTGAATAAAACCTGACCTCCGGAAGAGCACGTCACATTTTTATATCGCGATCCGTCCTTTTTTTTTGATAGCCTGCGCCATTGTTAGTGTAATAATCAATAATTAAGTTCAACCAGGGTTGCCGGTTCGGTCTTTCCCTCTGAATATTTTATGACGGCAAGATCGGGATATTTCAATATCATGAGATTAAGATACCGGTGCAAAGTGTTGATTATAACTCCCGTATTTTCATTCGGATTCAGTCGTAACCCGGCTAAAATCATATATCGCACTTTGGCTTCTTTCAGATTGTCGAGCATAAGTTCCGGCGAATACAGCAGATTGTTTGAAGTTTTAAGGAAACTTTCCCTGTATTTCTCATAATCCGACGTATATCTGACTCCGCTCTCGTTCACCAGCGCATTTACAGCCGCAACGTCGCTTGAATCTATCTCGTAAATTCCTGCAATTGAAGATTTGACGCCGTTGATTTCCATTTCTCCCTGAGCGACAAACGTCAGATATTTCGAGATGGCCGGAAGTGTTTTTGAAGACAAATCTATAATTAAAGCGGTTTTACCGGGACCCGGACTCCATTTATTCAAAGTATCTTTGGGGACGCTGGGTACGGAATATACGCCATGAAAACGTCTGTTACCGTATATTGTGGAAGTGCTTGGTTTTCGTACGGCAATGTTTACGGAATCGGGCGCTTCCTTCGCTATCCGTTTCGATATTTGTATATAATTTTGCCAGTCGGGTGTAAGTCCGTACAAAAGATCTCCGGATATGTACATTTTCAGCGCTGTCGAATTAGCCTCCACTTTGTTCAGTGTTTGCCTGAAACTTCCAACGAAAAATATTGCGACAACCGCAATGTATAAAAAATGAATGTGCCTGTGCGATTGCAGCAGATAATAAATACCTACAAGAATGACAAATAAAATTAATGGGTAATAAACGATTATGAAACGCTCCTGCAGCCAAAAGGCATGAAGAATGATGAAATTGGCAAAACAAAAGCCCAGAGTATGAAGCATGGCAAAAAACAGCAGTCTGTTTTTTTTGTATGCCAGATATCCTCCTGTCAGAAATAAGGAAACTATAATTATTGTAATGAATATCGAAGGGTTACCTGTCTCTGTCCGTAAACCTGAAAACTGATATATGTATCCGGACAGGTAATTCATTATATTCTCTAATAACCGGACAATGATCCCTCCGAAATCTTCCATTCCTTTGTCGGGGTTGTACATATCTTTAGTAAAAAAAGCTCTTAAATTATATGCGCTCCCGCTGGTCGGCCAGAGCAGTTTTTTCAACAGTCCGAACAGTCCGAATACCGATGCATTTGCGACGACGGACATCAGGGCTTTTTTCCATTGTCCGAAAAATAAAAAGTAAACGGCAATAACGCCTGTTGCCGCATAACCGACGGTTCGCGTAAGAGTCAGGCACAATACAAAAACCGCAATGATAAAAAACCGGCATATCTGTCTTTTTATAGAAACGTCTTCTCCTGCATCCACAAAATATTTGCAGAAAAAGAACATCAGTATTGACTGTATAAAAAGAAATAACGGTTCACTTAAAACCGCCGAAGAATAAAAAAGTAAAAATGAATTTGTACTCAGGAGTATCAGGCACGAAAACAGTATCAATGCGGGGATACGTCCGTAAAACGTTTTGTACATAAAAAACAATGCCCCGACAATCATTATTCCCGACAATATTTTTATCAGTACAATGTTGATACCGAAAACTGCAATAAACGGACTTAACAAAAAGGGATATAAGGGACCTCTGAGTCCCGGAAAATCAAAGTTGTTTGCGAGGTTGTACCCAAATATTATATAGTCAGAGTCATCACCCATCATATTGATTTTGGCATCAAACAACAGTATTGAGAACAAAACGGACATGCCGAATATTATTCCGAACATTATGCGGTGTTTCAATTCGAAATACGAATCAAGTCGCTCGAATAATGTTTTCTTGAGCAATGTTTTGCTTTTTCTCACATTGTCTTTCCGATGCTTTTTACTATTGTCCATGATCTATTTACGTTCGAAAATATTATACTTTATCATACAGTAGAATGCTCTTACTCCATCTTTCCAGATAATTTTTTTGCCTTCGAGATAAGTCCGTCCATAATAAGAAATGCCGACTTCGTAGAGCTGCAGATTTTTTATACGCGCAATTTTGGCCGTAACTTCCGGCTCAAACCCGAACCGGTTTTCTTTAAGTTTTATATTTTTGATAATGTCTGTGCGAAATAATTTGTAGCATGTCTCCATATCCGTTAAATTGAAATTCGTAAACATGTTGGACACTGACGTCAATAACCGGTTTCCTATGGTATGCCAAAAAAACAATATCCTGTGAGGATTCCCGCCGACGAAACGCGAACCGTAAACAACATCGGCATTTTGATTCAACATGGGTTTTAACAACTGATTGTAATCTGCAGGATCATATTCCAGGTCGGCATCCTGAATTATAATGCAGTCGCCCTGCGCAAGTTCGATACCCTTCCGTATTGCCGCTCCTTTGCCTCTGTTAACAGGCTGATTGATCAGTTTCATGTCGATCTCGATGTGTGTGGAAATATAATTCTCGACAACTTCAACCGTACGGTCTTTTGAACAATCATTTACAATGATGATTTCTTTTCTTATACCATTGATTAATTCAACCGCACAAATTCTATTCAGTATCAAATGAATTGTTTTTTCTTCATTATATGCAGGTATAATTATAGATAATGTTCCGATTTCTCTCATTATTTATCTTCAGTTTTTTTGGTTATATATAATAATTAATATATATACTCTGTTCTGTAAAAAGCAAGTTTTTACCGAGTATCGAAAAATAGTTATGCCTCATTGCTCATTGTTTGAAGTAAGTATTTCTTCTATTTGTTTTTCGTTAAGATTGAAATATGCCTGTATCTGCTCTTTGGAAAGGCCGTTCTTATTGCCGGTAATAACCAACTCTTTAAGTCTTTGTTGTGCGCCTTCCGTCTTCCCTTTTTCTATTCCTTCAGCAATTCCTTCCGCTTTCCCTTTTTCTATCCCTTTTTCTATCCCTTCAGCAATCCCTTTTTTTATCCCTTCCGCCAATGCATCTACATAATAAGTGCGTGTGGTAAGGATAATGTCCAGAAATTTGTCATAAGCCTGCAGCTCGGCTTTTGTGTAGGAAGTGCGCTCCAGATATTTCACCGCATCTCTCGTTACCTTTTCCTG
>JAITBC010000178.1 GCA_031283785.1 Tannerella sp.
CGGAAAAATCAATTTCAGGATAATAGCCGTCTTCTATATAAATAGTAATGTATTTTTCCAACTCCTCAACGCTATTCACAATAAGTACATTGTCACCATAATACGTCCAGCGACAGTGCGTTCCCGACAAAGAATATTCCGTAAAAGGGATTTCTACAGGAATTTCTTTATCTTCGCAGGAAATCAGGTTTCCCGCCAGAATCAGCAATACGGCTGCGAGTTTTAATTGAATCTTTTTCATAGTATCTTACTTTTTAATAGAATCATAATATCCTGTAATGCAGATGTAATCCTGTCAAATCATACTGTATCAAACATTATCGGATAAAAAAAATCTCTGATACAAATATGCATGTTATTTTATTACGAACATTCATTTACATAACATTTAATATCTTAATTTGTTATTTATCAGTTCTTCCGACCTTTAATGTAAAGATGCATCTATCGGCCAAAATGCTGCATACGATATGTTTTCCTGTTTTAATAATATATAAATACGACCGCAACATCCTTTGCGGGGATGGTCAGCGCCTTTTTCAAATCAAGCGTTTCATTGCTCCAGAGTTCGATTGCCGTATATTCTTTTTGCCTGTCCATGCCGATCCTGTCCAACGGAACAGTTACTTCCATATCTTTATCGCCATAATTAAAGCAGACGTAATAGATGCCGTTCCCTTCGTCACGCATAAACTGATGTTCGGATTTTTCCCCGTTCCCTTCGATCGGGCGGAATGTGACGCCGGTCGCTATTTTATTAATATTCATGTTCGTCAGATATTTCAGGGATTTCTCTTTTCCTTCCGCATCTCCTTCCCGGCTGAAGTCTTCTCCCGCGATGTACAATCCGGTAATGACAGCCGAAGTCACCCTTGCCCTGTTCTCGCCGTCGGTTGCATCCCTCAATACAATATGGTCGGCGTCGTTGTACTGATATATTTTATCAATCCACCAGCCGTAAGAAACCGCGTTCATCGTATATTCCGTATCTTTTATCTTATTCCACGCATCGCAGGCAATACGGCGCGACTGTGCATAATGTGCCGGAAAAACCGGTGAAATCGACAGATTAATATACATATCGCCGAAATATTCATTCAACAATTGCATTCCGTAATTATAGGCCTGAATTCCCGTCCGTATTTCGGGGTTATACCATTTATCGGCCTCCATTGCGCCATGAGTCAGAAAGTCCATTTTTACATATTCGAAACCGCAGCGACGAAACAGAGCCGACGTTTTTTTCATGCGTTCTTCAATCGCCGGATGCGTCGGGTCAACGGCATATGCGCCATCCAATTCCTGCGGTTTGCCATCGGCATACAGATAAATATCTTTGAATTTATACGTCCCGGCTTCGCGTACGGTAGCTTCCGGCCTTTTGCCCCAATCGGTAAACGGCGTCCAGTAAATGCCGGCAACCTGTCCGTTTTCTTTACATTTCCGCACAAACGCGCCCAATTCCTCCTCCGTGAAACTGTCCCATCCGGAATCGAGGCCTATATAGACGGTGTTATCCGGATTCGCAAATCCGTTTCCCTGCAAATGGTCCCTGAAAAAATCGGAGACTTCCATCGCTTTCGGAAAAGTAAGTTTAAACTGCAGTACGCCCCAGCTGTTCCAGCCGAAAGGGATGGCTTTATTCCATTTTTTCGGAGGAGCTACGGCAGCATTTGCCAGCGCATACTGATCTAACCCGTCTCTCCAATCGTCAAAAACGCCTAACAGCACCTTCGGCGATTTAATTTTTTTCCCCGACAAAGCGCCATGAGGTTTCGAATCGCGCGTCAGCGTATCGGCAGCGCCCCCATAACAAACCAAAGCGCTCAATCCGCCCGACCGGTCGCTTGTCATTTTCACGGCAGACTTCCAATTATCATGTTCCACAGAGCCGACAACAATGCCTTTTCTGCTATCATTATTAAAAACCGAAGCGGCCCCGTAACTCACCAACTCCTCAAAATTCAAAGGATGCGACTGATAACGTATCCAGCAATCATTATCGAAAGGGATAAATAAAGCTCTGTTTTCCGCCGACGTTCCGAGGAGGTCAAAATGATCCACATTCACCGGCGCCATACAGTTCGACGATACATCCCCCTTATTCCCTTCCAATGTAAATTCGGTAAGCAGACAGTCTTTGCCCGGATAAATATAAAACGACTGCACCAACACCGGCAACCCGGGATTCCTGTACGTTATGACAAACGCTTTTCCCGTCCCGAATTCATCCGTTATATTTTCCACCTTAAACTGCACCCCGGCATATTCTTTTGTAGAAATCTTTTTCCCATCCAGCATAAAAGAAGCATACAGATGCTCGCATACTTTCCTTGACTTTCTTTCAATCATTATGCCTTTCCCTTCCGAATCATAACTTATTTTCCACTCATATGACTCTATCGAATTTCCATTGCATGAAGATACAATGAAAATGCCGGCTAAAAAAATACTTAACTTTACTGTTTTCATCTTATCGGATTTATTTGATTCCTGCAAATATAAAGTAAAAAACGCACAAACATGGCCGACTGCCTCTTTTTCCCTCAAAATTGCAACATCTTTTATACTATTTGCAACATTCGTTTATTTATTAATATATTTGCACCCGTCAAATCCGTCAAATCCGATTTAAAAGAAGACATGATGAAACACTTTTTACTGCAAATGACGCTTATATGTTTTTTCATGCTGCGGGAAGCGCAGACAGACATAAATGCCGGTTATTTTTTTTCACACGTAAGCAGCCGGTCGGGACTTTCTCAGGTCAATGTGAAATCAATCATACAGGACAGCTACGGATTTATGTGGTTCGGCACCCGAAACCTGCTAAACCGTTACGACGGAACAAACATGAAGGTTTTTAACTGCTATGATCCGGTATCCGGACAGGGCAATAACAATATATCCGCTTTATATGAAGACAAAAATAAACATTTATGGGTCGGGACATCCCGGGAAAAACCATTTAAGAAAATGCTTGATTCGGGAGATAATAACAAGCCGCGGATCATATATCGGAATTATATTGAAATGGGGCTTGACTGTGTCGTTTGTATTGGGGGGAACGGCACTCAGAAGACGGCAAATAAGTTGAACGATGAGAACCAAGTCTTTACTGTTATTATTCGTAACAGCATTTTATTTTTCAACGCCCTTATCAGCACAGGAAAAATTCCCTGACGGGACACTCATTCCAGACTGGTTCAGGCAACATGATCTTACCGATATCGGGAAGCCGGGCAAACGATTTATTATCACGGACTATGGCATTGTCAAT
>JAITBC010000232.1 GCA_031283785.1 Tannerella sp.
GACTCTTTTTAAACGGCTATACGGGGTTAAACCCGTTACATTTGAAAAAATGCTGTCGATCCTACAAAAGAAATACCATGCTTTGTACCAAAAAGGCGGTAAACCGCCCAAATTGACACCCGAAGACAAGCAGAGGATAATTCGTGAAAGATTTAACAGGTCAGATATTTGGTACAATAAAAGTTCTGAAATACTGTTACAAGAAGAATAAACATCATTTTTGGAAATGCGTCTGTCTGAAATGTGGATATGAATTTGAGAGAAGCAGCTATTGTCTAACAATTACTCACATGATGGGGTGTAAAAAATGTGGTTTCCATCATAGCTCTTACACGAGGCTATATCGTATTTGGCACAAGGGATGAAATCACGATGTTTTAACAAAAAATATAAGCTCTATGAATTTTATGGCGCTCGAGGAATAACAATATGTGATGAATGGCTTGATTTTATTAACTTTCAAAAATGGGCCTATAATTCTGGTTACAATGACAATCTGTCAATAGAGCGCATAAATGTAAATTACAATCCAGAAAATTGTAAATGGGCAACGAATAAAGAACAACAAAACAACAAACGAAATACAAAACAATATACAATCAACGGAAAAACACTATCTCTTTCAGAATGGTGTTTTATATGCAAGCAAAACCTTATGACAGTGATCTATCGAATTAGGCGTGGTATGAATATAGAAAACGCCCTGGAGTAAATACGTCAAAACAGTAATGCAAGGAGAAGAAAATGAGAAAGTATATTTTACTGATAATTATCGCAATTTTGACGGCTTGCGCAACAACAAAAATTGAATACGTGTACGAAATTCCGAGAATTACCTTTCCCGTATTCCCACCGCCCGATTGAGTGGAATATGACGAGGTAACCGACACGGTTTCAATGCCCCTTTGGTATTGGCAGAAAATAGCGGAATATAAACTTGATCTTGATGCGGCGCGGGATTATTTAACCCTGCTACGCTGTCAGGCGGATGTTGAGCGAATGAGGATTCTTTCCGAAAAGGCAAAAGAGGAAAAATGACCGTGTATATTTCCGGTGCTGTTACAGGAAAGCTAAACAACAAACGGGCTTTTCAGGTGGCATACACTATGATAGGGGAATTCAAGCACCGCCCGCACCTAGCGTGAGCCGATAGCAGCAGGGACGAGCTTAAAACAATTATAGGAACATGACATGGAAATTAAACAAAACCTTTTAACCAAAAATCAATTTTCAAGACCGGGAACGCTTTTGCAAGGAGTCTGGGGAGTTGTTTTACATTGGGTAGCAAACCCACAGTCAACCGCCGTAGGTAACCGCAATTATTTTGAAAACCTAAAATCGCAACCCTATGAAACCGAAAAAGACAAGAAAAAAGCGCGGTTTGCCTCGGTGCATTTTGTCATTGGTTTACAGGGTGAAATAATCCAATGCCTCCCGGAAAATGAAATGGCTTACCATATGGGGGCGGCTAAATACACTCCCAGGGCGCTTGGTGATCTTTCCTCTTATCCTAATAATTGTACGATAGGGATAGAATTATGTCATATTGATTGGGACGGAAAATTTACCCCCGAAACCCTTAAAACTACAAAAGAATTGATCCTTGACCTGTGCAAAAGGTACAACCTGGGGAAGCATAATATTTACCGCCATTACGATATAACCGGAAAAGACTGTCCGCAGTATTTTGTGACTTACAAGTATCGGTGGATTGATTTTTTAGAAAGTTTAGAACAGGTCTGAATGGGTTCCTGTACGGGCAAAAACAACTTTCCCTTCGGGAAGGCGGTAAAGCAACAGTCAATCACCTTCTACATGGCATTCGGTAACTCCTTCATAATTACCGGAAAGCTTATGTTCCCGGTATTTTTCCGGCAGGGGTTCTTCCCAAATAATCAGCGAGATGACTTCAATTATTTTATCAATGTTTTTATGCCGCCTTTGCATAAGGCTAAAGTCTTTTACAAATTGACGGGCGAATTTCGGAACAAGCATTGTTTAGCTTTGCAGGGTTTGTTTCAGACTTGCTTTTAGTTCTTCCCGGCTCTGGTACTGTGCGGGGTTTATGAAAACGGCGCCGGGGACTTCCCCTCTCGCTATGGCTTCGGCTTCCCGCATGGCGGCTAGGGTTACGGCATTGAGGGTATGTTCCGTTTTCCCGCAATGGGGGCAAACATACCCGGTATCAGCCCCGGCTTTGACGTCTTCGGCCTGTTTTACAGCGTTCATAAACGGCTCCTTACCCTTAACTCTACCCCGTTTTGGGGAGAACGGCAACTATTCCGTAATCTCAAAAATGTCGTTTGGGGTACATTCCAGGGCCTTACAGAGCCTTTCAATGATTTCAAGGCTTACCGGCTCCCCTTTGGCGAAACGTGCAACCGTATTGGGCGTTAAATCAGCCAATTTATATAAATCTGTCTTTTTTAGCCCCTTTTGGGCAAGCAAGACAAACAATGGTCTATATGAAATACCCATCTATAAACTCCTATTTTAGGATATAGTTATTATCCTTCATTGTCAAGGAAAAATTGATAAAAAATGATATTTTCTATTGATAAACTATTCTAAGAATGGTATATTATTGATTATGAGATAGATATGATTATTTTATGGAGATTGTTATGGCTGAAATTGATGAATTTTTCGGGCGGGATTTGCCGGTTCAACGGTTCAAGGAAAAGCCGGTACTCCTCTTTCAAGGGAAGGTGCTGGAGGTAGATCGCTATTCGGATTTAGGGAACGGCGTCTACTGGTTCGTCGCCGAGGAGATGCCGGTGGCAAAGAAGAAGCAAAGGAGGCTAAACATGGCTAAAAAACTGCTTGAGGTATGGGAAACGGAGGAGTTGGAGGTGCGTGTGGCCGGATAGGCCGGGAGTTTTATCAACTCATGGAAGACTATCCGGATCCGGGAGATTGGAGTTACATGGATTTTTTCATGTTTATACACCAGCGCATTTACGACGAGGCGATAAAACTGAAAAAGGCCGCAATAGTCGCCGAACATTCCGGCGGAGCTCTAAGACGGGATGCATTGAGGTATGGCGGACAAACTTGCGTCGACGCAAGTCGCATAGATTTCATAGGTTAGCCGTATGGAAGAATGGCGGGATATTCCGGGATATGAAGGACTTTACCAGGTAAGCAATACGGGGCGGGTGAAGTCTTTGCGGAATAATATTATTCTAAAGCCGGGGACACAAACAAATGGCTATCAATTTGTTATCTTGTCGGTCAACGGAGCAAAGAAACAAAAAATGATACATAGAATTGTTGCCGAAACCTTTATTCCAAATCCAGAAAACAAACGAGAGATAAATCACAAGGATGGAAAAAACTAATAATCAAGTTGAAAACCTTGAGTGGGCAACAACCAGTGAAAACAAAATACACGCATATGCTCACGAATTGATGACAAGAAAGGGTGATGAACATCGCCGAGATTTTTTGGTTATGTAAATATTTATGACTCAAATGGTGTTTTAGCTAATCAAACAAATTCAGCCGATGCCGCCGCAGAATGACTCTGGAATAATACACAACTGAAACAGAATATTTCTACGTTAATCAGGTTGGTAATTAAAAACAATAGAATCGCTTACGGTTTCAAATTTACAAGAACCGATAAAAAAATAAAAAAAATTGAAAACTTTATAGCTTTTAGTTTTTAGAGCGTTGAAATTAGAAGGAGCATGAAAGAAGTTTTTATAGATGAAGATATTGGATACTCATGGTGGGACGGTTCCGGTATCACCGCAAAGGGCATACAGGAACAACTAAAGGAGATTGCGGATGGCGAGGACATAAAAATAACAATCCATTCCACGGGCGGCTCGGTTTACGAGGGTATTGTCATTTTCAATTTACTTCGCGATTATGCGAAGGCTCACCCGGTTTCGGTACACATAAACTGCATGGCGATGAGCATGGCAAGCTACATAGCCCTTGCCGCCCGAACCGTTGACAAAAATGCCGCCGTCTACGTTAGTGAAAATTCAATCGTCGCCATTCACAATCCCTATTCATGGACGTCGGGTGATTATCGCAAATTTCAAAAACAGGCGGATTATCTTGAAAAATTAGCGGTTATCTATGGGGCCGTCCACGCCTCCGTATCCGGGAAAAGTGAAAAGGAAATACGGGCGGCAATGGACGCGGAAACATTTTATGTGGGAAAAGAAATTCAGGACATGGGTTTCGCAAACCATTTCGAGGAAATATCCGA
>JAITBC010000308.1 GCA_031283785.1 Tannerella sp.
CTGACGACCGTAGTTATCCATGCAGCGGACGTCTACTATAGAATTCTTCTTTGCAGGATTATCGGGCACCTGCTCCGTCTGAAGGTACTCCAGACTTTCTATCTGCTGATCTGCCTTAAGAGGCATCACTGCATTGAGGAAACTTCGCAGCAGATTGGGATGTTCGCCGAATATCCGCTTGAATATCAAATCGTTTTTTGGATCTAAATATCTTGCCATGATTATCACTTTTACATTGATGCTACAAAAATACACGAATTGTGTGAGTTTTCAAAGCATGAATGAATGGAAAATGTTTTTTTGCAGAGGAAAATTACACTTTCGCAGATTTTTAATCACTAACTGAAAAAACTCAATACGAATAAGATTGAATCTCAACCGGACCGAGAAGACCGGAGGGCTGTAATGGAGATTCCGCCTTCCATGGATTTACATTGACCCATGTCGGACGGTCTTTTTCCGGCAACTGCCGGTCGCCTATCAGGCGGTTCATCCAGTTGTTGGCCACTTCCACTTCAAGGACGTTTTCTCCTTCTTTCAATAATTTTGTGATGTTGAGCCTGTATGGGTCGGTCCATACTCCTCCGGCGTATGTTCCGTTTATATGAACTTTGGCCGTTACCATTACTTTCCCCAAATCGACGTATATCTGTTTGCCGGACGGCAGAGATCCGATACGGAATGTAGTTTTGTAAAGAGCTTTTCCCGAGAAATAGCGGATACGTTCGTCCGGCGATTTGCTCCAGTCTTCCGGTTTATTTAATGTGACGATCCCTTCCGGCCCGCGTTTGCCGGATTCGAAAGATACTTCCCAAGGCGCTGAAATTTCGGCCGACACTTCTCTGTCCGGGAAATTCCTTTGCGACGCGGAAGGTTTGCCTTTTTGACGGAATACGACAAAGGCGCTTTCAAAACGCTGCAATTGCAAGGGCACTGTCGTCGTGTTCCCGGAGACACTAAACTCTTTCAGCACACGTATTTCTTCGGTAAGCGGATTCCACAATTCCGGAATTTTGCCGGCGATGCGAAACTGCGGGCTGATCGTTACCGTTTTGTCGCTCTGGTTGGAGATAAAGTAAATATCGCCGTCTGTCAGTGTGCGGTGTATAAATAATACATTCGGATTGTCGTTTACCAGCAAATCCGGCTGTATGCCGATCGCCGCAAAAACTTCTTCAATGGAATGTCCGTCGGCGAATATTTTCCCTTTTCCTGCGGTACGTACTTTTTCGTTGCCATCGCCCCATAATTCGGCGGCAAGCGCTGCCACCTCATCATCTGCAGCCGGATAATTCCGGAGGCTCGGAGAGCGTTTCGGCGCAGGCCCTAAAACCACAAGACCCTCGTTTACCAGCTCCTTTATTTTATGGAGGACTTCGGGGCGCATTGTCTCCAACTGCGGCAAGACGAGCAGGCTGTATTGCATGCCGTCGAGCAGCGTCAGTTTTCCGTCTTTTACGGAAGCCCGCGTAAGCAGCACTTCGGCGTTTATGTAATCAAAAGAATAACCTTTCGGCAGCGTCGGCGAGCAGATTCCCGTCATTTTAGGTGCATCTTCGCCGATGAAATAAGCTGCATCGGCGACATACAGGCCTTGCTGCAACATCAGGTTACAACGTTTCAGGTAAGTCCCGAAAACATCCATGTGGTCGAACCACGTGTTTTTCCTGTTAAATTCATTTCCGAACCATGCTGCCATGCCCGGATTTTTATCCTCATAAGGCTGTTGAATATATACATGCAGCAGGGTGGCATTGATCCCTTCCGTAAAAAAGCGGTCGACACGCTGCTTCATCGTGTTCGGATAACGGCTGAACACCGGACCGCCGCTGGTACAGGATTCCGACCATATTTCACGTTTACCGTAGATATGTCCGCACGACGACGCCGCACGATTTTCGATGTCGCCCAGTGATCCTTCACTCCAAAATTCCCCTGCTATTTCATCCGACTGCCCTCCATACATCAGGAACTCTCCGGGGAAGCCCCAGTGACCGTAGTTTTCGAGCCACGTCGTAAGTCCGTGCCTATTACTGATCTCCCGCAAACCGCCTACATAGTCGTAGGCGACGCGGTCTGCTATCTGTCGCCGCAAATCCCACAGGAAGCGGTCGGACAGCTCCCGGCTTCCTACAACCCTCCCGTTCAGTACCGGCAAGTATGGAACAGGGCTGTAACCGTATGCCGACCGGAATTTTTCGATCATATCATCCGTCCAGTTCTGTCCTCCCGTTTCATAGCTGTCTTCTACCACAATTTTAAACGATTTGCGGTCATTCTCCGGTATCCGTCGGAGGATTTCGCCGATGAAGGCATCAAAATGTGAAGCGATATGCGTTTTGCTCATCTTGTCCGTTTCCAGGCCTCTTCCTTCTGACGACGCCGGAGCGTTTGTGACGCCTGTAGAGCGCATGGCCGTGCGCATAATCACCCATTCTCCTTCGGGGATATCCCACGCAAGCCGGTCGTTTTCGACCTTATCGGTCAGGTCGATGACGTCCTTGGGATCAATAGATAAATCATCCGGCGCTTCAGGCTGTTTGTCCCACAGATAATCGTCCCACATCGGGAGAGGCGTCTGGAACATCTTTGCCAGTGTCTTTTCCGGATAACGCTCGACTAACGGTTGCGTGGACAATGTCACGACCCCTTTTCCGGCGCTTTCTTTCGTGGATATCACGAACCGGAAATCGGAAGCGTCCGTCTCGGGAATAGAAATGACAACCGGAGCATACGGATCGAATCCTACGTTCAGCGCCGGATTGCTCCTGTCGATATGTATTTTCTTGAGCAGGCGCCATGACGTGCCCTCTTTCACGGACAGTTCCGCTTCGGCAATGATTCTTACGGGTTCTTCCGTCTTAAAGATAAACGTACGGATCGGCGCCTTCCGCACGAGCGACAGGTCCATCGTCAGTTCTTCGCCGCGTTTCTTTTCGACGTTCCAGCTTTCTTCCGTCGCATGGCGGTTGTTTCCCGACGATGCAGGATAAGCGATTATTTTTACGTCCGCCATGGCATCATCGGCTACTTCAGGCAGTCGAATGTCGGCAGCTTTCTGCGGTCCTCTTACCGTGATCTCCGACGAAGCAAGGTAACGCATGGACTGTTCGGGTTTTACCCATGGGCCTCCCGACTGGCTCCAGCCCGGACAGTTGAATATTCCTACTTCAATATCCAGTTCCGTTGCTCTTTTCAGCGCCGCATGCGTTATTTCCCACCATTCGGGCGTAAACAGTTTGACTTTGCCGTAAGGCATGCCCGGTTCGTCAAGTCCGATATTGCCGATGTGCACCCGGTTAATGCCCACCCTTTTCATGGCTTCCAGATCGCGGATGACGCCTTCTTTTGAAATATTATCGGAAATCCAGTACCAGTAAACGGCTAATCTCGTGCTGTCAGGTCGCTTAAAACCCGACTCTATGGCCGTGAAAGAACACTTTCCGGAAGAATCGCAACGATCACCGTTGCCGGAACATGCGCAAATTGCGGATAGCAAAAATGCTGTAATTGAGGATAAAAAAATGCACTTTTTCATGATTTTACTATTTCAGTTCTATTGTTTTACAAATATACGGGCACAGTGCCGCCAAAAATGAAATTAACGGCGTACAAAATTCGTGTATCGTTTTATTTTTTTAGTTATAAAAATGATTTTATTATTTCCAGATATGACATTTTTCGAAACTCACCCCCCCTCTCCTCCCCGATTGCGGCATTGCGTCTGCAAAATATTTCGTATCGGACGCCTTCAACATCGACAGACGGAAGCGCGCCTCAAAAATCCGTCCCTGCCGATGCCGGCGACATACATCATGAATCGACGCTATCGCGCCGACACGACAGATCGGCAATACTTCAAACCGGTTCGTACAACATGACGCCGGACAAAATAAACTTTTGTACTGTATTTTTTTTGTAATGCGGCTCATTTACATTATATTTGCATTTTAAAATGAAATTACCCCGACGTAAAATAATAACGCACACAAATGAAAAAGAACTGTTTAATAATTGCATTATCAACAGTCGTCCTGTTCGGGATGGCTGCAAAAGAGAATAAAACCGACTTGAACATGAATGAGAATCCTTTTTTTACCGAGTATGCAACCCCATTTGCCGTACCTCCTTTCGACAAGATCCGTATTGAACACTACATGCCTGCATTTTTGCAGGGAATGGAAGAACATCAAAAGGAAATTGACGCGATTGTCAATAATACGGCTACCCCTGATTTTGAAAACACAATTGTCGCATCAGACCAATGCGGAAGACTGCTTCGTAACGTAAGTTCCGTATTTTCCGGCTTGAACAGCGCCAACACATCCAACGAGATGCAGGCGTTAAACAGAGAGCTGTCGCCCCTTACGTCCGAACATTATGACGACATCATGCTCAACAGGAAGCTTTTCGATAAAGTTAAATATGTTTATGAACACCTCAATGATGCGAACCTCAACAAGGAACAAAAAAAACTCCTCGAAGAAACATATAAAGACTTTGTAAGGAGCGGCGCCAACCTTTCCGAAGAAAAACAAAACCGCCTTCGTGAACTTAACAGCCGGATATCACTGTTACAACTCACCTTTGGCCAGAATATGCTAAAAGAAACGAATGATTTCCGACTTGTTACAGACAAAAAAGAAGATCTTTCCGGTTTACCTCAGAACCTTATTAGCGTTGCTGCCGACGAAGCGAAAGCTGCCGGCATGGACGGGAAATGGATTTTTACGCTTCATAACCCAAGTATCATGCCGTTTCTGCAGTTTTCAGACAAACGCGAACTCCGGGAAAAAATATTCATGGGCTATTTAAACAGGGGAAATAACAATAATGATGCGGATAACAAAGACGTGGTAAAACAATTAGTAACTCTCAGGCTGGAAAAAGCCAAACTCATGGGGTATGAAAATTATGCGGCTTTTGCATTGGAAAACCGTATGGCTAAAAATGAAAAAAACGTGTACGAACTGCTCGACAATGTATGGACTCCCGCATTGGAAAAAGCGAAAGAAGAAGCTGCCGATCTGCAGGCTATGATGAAAAAAGAAGGTATCGCAGGCGAATTGAAAGGTTGGGATTGGCGTTATTACAACGAAAAAGTGAAAAAAGAAAAATATGACATCGACGAAAACGAAGTCCGTCCGTATTTCAAACTCGAGAATGTATTGAAAGGTCTTTTTTATGTTGTTAACAAACTGTATAACATCTCCTTTACGGAAATTAAAGACATCCCGAAGCCGCACGATGAAGCAATGGCTTTTGAATGTAAGGATGCCGACGGGACGCATCGAGGCGTTTTATATATGGACTTTTTCCCGCGGGCGAGTAAACGCGGCGGAGCCTGGTGCGGTTCTTACCGGACACAGACTTATAAGGACGGGAAACGCGTGGGGCCGGTCGTCACCATTGTATGCAACTTTACAAAACCTTCGGCAGGCCTTCCTGCGCTTTTAAGTATTGATGAGGCGGAAACGATGTTTCATGAGTTCGGACACGCACTTCATAATTTCTTCAAAGACGTACATTACTATGGAGTGTCGAGCGTACCGCGCGATTTTGTGGAACTGCCTTCGCAGGTTATGGAACACTGGGTATTGGAACCGGAAGTGTTAAAAGTATATGCCCGCCATTACCTGACCGGCGAAATAATCCCGGAAGCGCTGGTCGGGAAGATCGACAACAGCAGTAAATACGGGCAAGGTTTTGCTACGGCAGAGTACCTGCAAGCTTCCTTCCTTGATATGGATTACCATGTGCTTAAAGAAATACCGTCGTCATTCGATATCCTGAAATTCGAGGCGGAGTCAATGAACCGCCGCAACGTTTTAAGCCAGATTCCCCCGCGCTACCGCACCACCTATTTTAACCATACGATGGGAGGCGGTTACACTGCCGGCTATTACAGCTATATGTGGTCGGAAGTGCTCGATGCCGACGCTTTTGATGCTTTCAAAGAAACCGGCGATATATTCGATGCAAATACGGCAAAAAAATTCCGCGATTTCATCCTCACGCCCGGCAGTATAGACGACGCCATGGATATGTACATAAATTTCCGCGGCAAAGAACCCAGTATAGAACCCTTACTTAAAAACAGAGGCCTTAAATAACAAAGACTAACCTTCATTTCAATGCGTATCAAAAGCTATTTCGTACTACCGGCGATATTATTTTCCGTTTTTACGGGGGGATGCAATTCATCCGTCAAAACACCGTCATTACCACCCCGGATATATTGGGAAGAAGGCAACTTTCATGTACAGGGAGTAGCCGTTGACGTAAAACGCGGATACGTATATTTTTCTTTCACTACAAAACTTGTAAAAAACGACCTTAACGGCCGTCTTGTCTGCAGCGTAGAAGGTATGACCGGACATCTCGGCTGTATTGATATTAACCCTGACGACGGCCGCGTGTACGGTTCGCTCGAATATAAAAACGATGACATAGGCAAAGGCATCCTGATACAGTCTGAAAATGACGGAGATGCCTCGATCACCGGAAACCCCGTTAACGCTTTCTATATCGCCGTATTTGATGTCGACAGGATAACGCGTCCGGGGATGAATGTCGAAACGGACAGTGTCCTCACAACCGTATATATAAATGATGTTGCGGATGATTATAATGCCACAGTTATGAATGACGGACGTAATGTCGAGCATCGTTACGGATGTAGCGGCATCGACGGCATAGCGTTCGGCCCTGCGTTCGGTGAGCGCAAAGGACGTTATTACCTCCATACGGCCTATGGAATTTACGGCGACACAACGCGTACGGACAATGACTGTCAGGTGATCCTGCAGTATGACGTGAGCGACTGGGAAAAATATGAACAACCCCTGTCACAAAACAATCCTCATAAAAACGGGCCGGAAATTCCGCGAAACAAATATTTCGTATTCACGGGAAATACTGCATACGGTATTCAAAACCTTGCGTACGACGCAAATACAGGATATTGGTTTGCCGCCGTCTATCGCGGTAAGAAACGCCAATATCCGAATTATCCGCTGTTCACCATAGACGGTTCACAGAAACCTGACATGCAGCCTCTGAAAGGATTCTGCAATAACGAAAAAGGGAAAATCCTGCAATTGGCAAAAGCCGGCATTTACGATCCGAAAAGCGGCATCTACGGTTGGGAACATAAATGGGGTTCTACCGGAATCCACTCCTTAAATAACGGATATTTCTACATTTCCCAAAACGGAATATCACCGGATAAAAAACAGTATTGCAGACTGCAATTATACCGCTGGACAGGACAAACTCCGGACCCGTTTGAAGAAGTAAAATAAAATCCACACGTTTTGAAACCGACATGAAAACATCACGACAGGCTATTGAAAAAGACGAGTATGCAAAAATATACACCACGTACTTCCCCAAATTGTTACGTTTCTCGCAAACGTACGTAATGTCCCGTAGCGACGCGGAAAACATTGTACAGGATATTTTCCTTTATCTCTGGGAAAACAGGACGACGTTTGCCGCGCTTGGAAACATCAACGCTTACCTTTTTACAATGGTAAAAAACCGTTGTATAGACTTCCTGCGCAATCAGCTTAAAACGTCGGGACGAAACATAACCCTGTCCGACATACGGGAAAAAGAACTGGAACTGAAACTCTATTCGTTACAGGAATTTGACGAACGCGCACTTTCCAATGTAGAAATAGAAACCATTATACGCGAGGCGATCGACTCTTTACCTGAACGATGCCGTGAGATTTTCATCCTGAGCCGCCTGCAGGGACTACGCCATAAGGAGATCGCCGAGCGCCTTGCAATTACGCCTAATACGATCGAAAGACAGATACAAATTGCTCTGAAAAAACTTCGTACAGCCTTGAAAGATTATGTGCCGCTGCTTGTTTTTATCATTTAAGGTTATCTCATCCCCCTCCCCTCCATACGTTAACTAACATTAAAAAAGATCATTCTCCTTGACGGCATTTGTGTATTTCACGTCATAAGGGTGAAATACACAAACAAGAGAAAAACGTGAACAATGGAGAATTTACTAATCCGATATTTTGCCGGGACACTGTCCGACGATGAAAAATCTGTTCTATTCGGACTGTTAAAGCACGACGATACGCTAAAGGCGGAATTTGTCCGCCTGCAAAACCTCATGGCCGTCGCCGGGATGGCAAGCCATACGGAAGATGAATGTAGCGCGTCGGAAACTCTGCAAACACTCATTCATCGCATCCACAGGCGGCGCATCCGGCGCACCTGCCTGTCGGTTATGAAATATGCGGCAATAATAATTCTGTTAGCCGGCGTCTGGTTTGTCTCGAAGGAATATGCATCCAACCGCCACACGCCGGAATATACGCTCATAGAAGCGTTTAAAGGACAACGGGTTTACGTGATGCTGGCCGACGGCACGGAGGTCCGGCTAAGTTCACGTTCGCAACTTCGCATTCCCAAGCGATTTAACAATAGCGAGCGGATGGTCGAACTGAACGGCGAAGGCTTTTTTTCCGTCGTTAAAAACGAACAGAAACCTTTTACCGTACAGACACGGCAACACCGTGTGACGGTAAGCGGGACACAGTTTAACGTCTTCGCTTACGCCGAAAGCCCACTGCTTGAAGTCGATTTGCTGGAAGGTTCAGTATTCATATCATCCAATTCGTCGACCGACGAGCGCCTCTACCTGTTGCCGAACGAAAAAGCATTCGTCCGTGACAGGAGACTGTTCAAGACAGCGTCGTCTTTTATGCAGTCACATTACATTAAAAACGGTATCTACAATTTTGAAAATCAACCGATGAAAGAAATTGCCGAACGTTTGGAATTATGGTATGACGTGAAAATCAGAATCGTCAAACCGGAAATGGAAAATTACCGGTTTTCCGGCAAATTCCGCCAGACCGACGATATCAACCAGATATTGAAAGCGGTAAAAGAAACCGGAAAATTCGATTACATCATCCTGAATGACCGGCAAATCGAGATATATTAACCTTATTGTATAACATTTAAAAATTAAATACCATGAATACATCCTGAAAAAATTCCATCCGACAGTATGACAAACAGAAGAAGAGGAGCATGGCCACACTCCCCTTCCGATAAAGCAGTCAATACGTTCATTTAACTTACCGTGAGACAAAAACAAAAAGTATTAACTTACATTATACAGCAAAGATATGAAAAATGTTGTAATGAATCTATATAATATACGTAAATTGAGTAAAATATTTCGAATCATGAAATTATCGGTATTTTTTATATTCCTGTGTATGATGCAGTTGTATGCCGAAAATACGTTTTCGCAATCGACAACTGTACATATTCGGAAAAACACGCTTACACTACGGGAATTGATCTCAGAAATAGAAGATCAAACAGACTTCCTGTTTATTTTCAGCAAGGATGACATCAACGTCGGCGACAAGTTGAAAATCAACACTAAAAGCCGCCAAATCGGCGATATCCTCAGTGATGCATTTAAAAACAGCGGCATCACATATACTTTTACCGAACAATACATCACACTGCGGAAAATAAGCGAAGCCGAGAAAATCTCCGCAGCCGACGGCTCACAGCAAACCGGTAAACGAATCACCGGAAGGGTTGTCGACACCGACAACGAACCGGTTATCGGCGCAAATATCAAAGAGAAAGGCGCGACGGCGAATGGAACCGTGACCGACGCAGAGGGAAATTTCTCCCTTGACGTAGCTGACAATGCAATCTTGCAGGTCTCCTTTATCGGATATATTACGCAGGAAGTCGGCGTATCCTCTGCCGCTGGAGGCAATCATCTCGTAATCAAACTGCTGGAGGACACGCAGGCGCTGGACGAAGTGGTGGTAGTCGGCTACGGCACTATGAAGAAGGTAAACCTGACGGGCGCAGTTTCTGTCGTCAAATCGGATGAGATTATGCAGCGGAAAGTAGGGCAAACCTCTGCTGCATTACAAGGTGTAGCTGCAGGAGTAGCAGTAACCCAACGATCCGGACAACCCGGAAGAGATGGAGGTAGTATCAGCATCAGAGGAAAAACCACATTAGGTAATAACGACGCCTTAATATTGGTTGATGGCGTTGAAATGGGAATAAATGATATTGACCAATCCCTTATTGAATCCATTTCAATATTGAAAGATGCCGCTTCTTCTGCTATTTATGGTTCAAGAGCAGCCAACGGGGTGATATTGGTGACTACCAAACGAGGACAAACCGATCAATTTTCGGCTACCTATAATGGTTCTGTCGGATGGCAGCAACCTACTAATCTTCCAAAAATAGTAGATGCTTTCGATTTCATGGGGATGCAGGATATCGCATATATCAATTCTGGCGCTACCCCAATTTATGGAGAAACGCGAATTAACGAATGGAGAAACAATTATTTGACCAATCCGGATTACTATCCTAATACCGACTGGCAAGAGGAAACACTTAAACATGCTGGTTTTGAAAATAGCCATAATTTTACAATGAGTGGAGGTACCAATAAAATAAAAGCTTTGCTGGCATTAGGAAGGATAGACCAAAACGGCTTTATTTCCAATACCGGCTATGTGAGAAACACCATTCGATTGAATACAGACCTGCAAATTTCCAAACATTTAAAGGCAAAAGCAGACTTGCACGTGAAGCAAGCTAAATTTACCGAACCGGCGAAGGGTACAGAATACATCATCCATTGGATGAACCGTATTCCGCCTACACAAGCTGCTGTCTATCAAAATGGTCAATGGGGTGAAGGATGGAATGGCGACCACCCGGTTGCAGCATCAAAAGATGGAGGAACCAGAGTCGAAAATGCCTCTTCCATCACCGCAAATTTGTCCTTACAATATCAACCCGTTGAATGGTTATCAGCCGAATTTGGCTATGCACCCAATTATTGGCAAAGCCATATCTCTAATTTTAATAAAGCGGTTCAAACGTATAAAGCAGATGGCGCCACCAGTTTTTTAAATCCTGATAGATCCACTTTAACGGAAGTAGCAGTAAGATACCATCAAAATCTGATGCATTTCACCACCAATTTTGATAAAACCTTCGGCTACCATAACGTAAAAGCGTTATTAGGATTCCAACAAGAAGAATACCGGATGGACAGGTTTGAGGGATACAGGGAGACGTTTGTCTTTCCTGATTATCCCGTGTTGAATGCCGGAGGCATAGACGTACAAAGGTCGAGCGGTACGGCCGAAGAGTGGGGTATTCGTTCTTATTTTGGGCGTATCAACTATGCTTTCATGAACAAATACCTGTTCGAAGCTAACTTGAGGGCTGATGGCTCGTCACGTTTTACAAAAGACAACCGGTGGGGCTATTTTCCATCTTTCTCTCTTGGTTGGCGTTTGTCTGAAGAACGGTTATGGGAGCCTGTCAAAAATACTGTTGATGAATTGAAAATCATTGGCTCGTGGGGACAATTGGGAAATCAAAATATCGGCAGTTCTTATCCGACCGTCTCTACGATTAATCTTACCTCCACCAAATATATTTTCAATGGCGGCATTCAGAACGGAGCCACGGCTACCGCCATGGCAAACAAGGGACTTGTATGGGAAACAACCGAATCGTGGAATGCTGGATTGAACGCGCGATTGTGGCATAAACTGTCCATTACTGGAGATTATTTTTACAAAAAAACCAATGACATCCTGCTAACATTAGATATACCGAGAATCATCGGATTAAGTGCACCCTATCAAAATGCAGGAGTAGTTGAAAACCGCGGATGGGAAGTGGATATCAGGTATTCCGATTATGATCATGAATTGAAATATTCCGTTTCATTCAATCTTTCGGATGTAAAGAACAAAGTACTTGACCTGAAAGGACAGGAAAATAGCGGATTACAAGTGAACCGCGAGGGTTATCCCATGTTTTCATTGAATGGGTACAAATCCATCGGATACATTACTGAGGCGGATTTTGACGAATCGGGCAAATATACAGGACCGGTACAAAATGGCGGAAATGTAGCTCCAGGCGACCTCAAATACAAGGATCAGAATGAAGATAATGTCATCACCCCTGCCGATCAGGTCATTTTCGGAAATGTAATTCCCCGATATACCTATGGCTTTAACGCATTTCTGGAATATAAGGGTTTTGATTTCAGTTTCCTGATACAAGGAGTTGGAAAGGCAGACGGCTACATTACCGACCATGGAATTATGCCGTTTTTTAATGGCGCAGGCGCACAGGAACAACATAAAGATTACTGGACGCCGACCAATCGGAATGCGGCATTTCCACGCTTGGTCTTTAATGGCGCCAATAATACACAGTACTCCAGTTTCTGGATGAAAGATGCGGCCTATCTGCGTTTGAAAAACATCCAGTTGGGTTATACACTCCCTGCCCGGATCACCCGGATAATCAACATAAAACGATTGAGGATATATGCTGGTGCACAGAATCTTTTCACTATAGACAAATTCTGGGATGGTTATGATGTAGAAGCCCCGATAGGTAATGGTGGTTACTATCCGCAAACGATAGTATATACCTGCGGTCTTGATATCAAATTTTAATATATTATGCAATTATGAAGACAATTAGAAATTTTATTATCGCTATTGCTCTCCTGCTGGTCTCTTGTAATGAAAGTTTTTTTGAAAAATATCCATTAGACCAACCGTCCGATGCCACTTTCTTAAGGAACGAAACGGAATTGAAAATGGCTGTCGCCGCATGTTATGATGCATTGTATTGGCTTCCGGATGATGGCGTTCATTTTCAAATGTTGCTTGAATGTATTTCCGACCATGGATGGGACAGGAATACATCCGATCTGCAACAAATAGGTAAAGGTACATTCGATGCAAAAAACAACCGCATATTAGGCTTTTGGCAACGCATGTACATGAGTATTGCCCGCTGCAATCTGGTATTGAATAATATAAATGATGTGCAGGGAACTGCTCCCAGTGTCTTGACGCAAGCCGAAGGGGAAGTTCGTTTTTTAAGGGCGTTTTTTTATTCATTTCTGGCCGAATTATATGGTGGTGTACCCTTGGTGAAAACGCCACTTCAATTATCCGAGGCTCAGATGCCAAAAAGCTCCAAGGAGGAAATAGTAACCTTTCTGTTGGAAGAACTTGAAACAGCTTCCGGACAACTTTCCGCAGAAAACAATCCCAAATTGGGACGGGCGACAAAAGGCGCTGCATTGGCTCTTAAGTCAAGAATTGCCCTGTACAATGGTAAATGGGATATTGCTATTGATGCGGCAAGCCGGGTGATGCAACTGGAAGGTACCCAATATGAATTGTATCCGCATTATGGAGATTTGTTTATGTACAAGGGGCAACACTCAAAAGAATCTGTTTTTGGTGTCAATTATTTGTTTGGCATTCAGACTAACAGTACTCCGGGTGCACTTATTTCCCGTATCGCCCAGGGGATGTCTATCAAGATACCATCCCAACAGCGCATTGATTCATACGAATGTACGGATGGGAAAACCATAGACATATCACCATTATTCGATCCAAAAAAACCTTTTGAAAACAGAGATCCAAGATTGAAATTTACCTGTGTGGTGCCTGGTGAAACCTTTTATGGTTACCAGTTTGAAACGCATAGAGACAGTCTTCAATGCTGGAATTACAATTTAAACCCTCCTGCACGGGTAGCTAATACTGATGCAACCCATGACTATGCTTCGTTTTCCGGATACCTTTGGAGAAAATATTGCGATGAAACAGTCGACTTTGGCGCTATGCGCTCCTCTTCCGAATTAAGTTTTATGCTGATCCGGTATGCCGAAGTATTGCTCAATTATGCCGAAGCTAAAATTGAAGCCGGACAAATCGACAATAGCGTATTAACGGCAATCAATAAAGTAAGACAACGTCCCTCTGTTAATATGCCCGCCATCACGACACTCGACCAGGCTGCATTGCGCCAGATTGTTAGAAAAGAACGTTCCTATGAATTAGGTGGCGAAGGGTTACGTTTTTTCGACATCAAAAGATGGGGATATTCAGAAATAGTGATGAATAATCCTGTATTAGGAAGAGTCCAAAGAGGATTATTAGAATCGGCGCCGACTTTTGACGAGAGAGGAATACCCAACTATAATAGTGTTCCAAACAAAGATCAAATGAGAGTGGTTGAAACAAGAGTATTTGACAAATCCAAGCATTACCTTTGGCCCATTCCTTTTCAGGAATTGGAAGTGAATAAAGTACTTGAGCAAAATCCAAATTATTAAAATAGAGCATTATTATCAGGGAGATTCATTATTCTGAATCTCCCTTAAAAAACAATTTATCATGAACGATCAAGGAAAAATAAACAGACGAACTTTTGTAAAAAACACAGGTCTTTTAGGATTGGCAGCCGGTATTCCGTTATCGGGATATGCATCGCCTGCGTACAGTAACAAGGATGGATTTTTGTTGAAAAAAAGAAATATCCCGATAGATAACCAATGGGATGTGATTGTTGTCGGTGGAGGCCCGTCGGGATGTACGGCTGCTATCGCCGCCGCACGTGAAGGCGCTAAAACATTGCTCATTGAAGCAATGGGCGTACTTGGCGGGATGGGGACTGCCGGGATGGTTCCATCCTGGACGCCGGTCACTGACGGTGAAAAAATCATCTACAAAGGCCTTGCCGAAAAAGTATTTCTGGAATCGAAAAAAGGCGTACCGCAAATCCCGGCAGACAAAAATGACTGGATACCAATCAATACGGAATATCTGAAAACTGTGTACGATGGATTGATTCATCACTATGGTGTGAAAGTATTGTTTTTTACCCGTCTTGCATCAGTGGAAATGAGTTCGGACAGTACGGTCGACGCCGTTATCGTGGCCAACAAAGCCGGGCTGACCGCTTATAAAGCCAAAGTGTATGTCGACTGTACGGGGGATGGCGATTTAGCAACATGGGCAGGCGCCAAGGTCTTTGTAGGAAATGACAGGGGCGAAACACAAAAGCCTTCGTTTTGTTTCTCACTGGCTAACGTAAACGTGGAAGCTTTCCATAAAGCGTCCAGCCTGCATTACACCAATAAAAACAGCCTTATCTACAAAATACTGGATTCTAAAGAATTTCCGTTGATTATAGATAACCATGTAGTGAGTCCGATGATAGCACCCGGTACCGTGCAGTTCAACATAGGCCATTTGAAAGGACTTGATCCTGTGAAACCGGATGAGTTGACGGAAGCGATGTTCAGGGGCAGGCAAATGGTCATTCAGTACCACGAAGCGTTGAAGAAATATCTGCCTGAAGTATATGCAGAATCCTTCATTGCGAATACTTGCAGTTTGTTAAGCGTGCGCGAAACCCGGAGAATTGAAGGTGATTATATCTTCACCATCGACGATTGGGTAGCCCGCAGGAATTTTGAAGATAGTATTGGCCGGAACAATTATTATGTGGATGTTCACATCGGCGATTCCATGAACGACGAACGGTACGACCACTACAAAAAAGGTGAAACGCATGGCATCCCATACAGGACATTAACGCCCAAAGGACTTACCAATCTGCTGGTGGCAGGACGGTGTATTTCTACTGATTCTCTGTCGTTCGGCAGTTTGCGAATCATGCCGGCTTGTTTAGTTACTGGCGAAGCGGCAGGATTGGCGGCGGCATTAGCGGCAAAACAATCGAATCAGGATGTGCATCAGGTGGATGTGCAACAACTGCGTAAACGCCTGAAAGAAGAAGGTCAATACATTTAATACATAAGAGATGAAAAATAAAACGATTAAGCGAGTGATCACGATCCTCCGCTCCGCGACCGGGACAAGTTTATACAGTTCGGCCTGAACCGTGTGAGGCACGCCCAACGGGTAGAATTTGGACTTGGCGTCTTTTACCCGGAATCGACCGGTATTTTTATCGGTGCGGTGGCAAAGAGTTAAAAACGCCGCGTACACTGACAGTGGAATACAACTTAACCGTTGAATAGCAATGATTTCACGAGTGACTGTATCCGGGACTAATCGAGCCTCTGCGTCCTGGAGGCTCGGACGGCCCCGGTTCTAAATGCTCGGATGCTCCAGCCAAACGAATTATATTTTCTACTAAGACACAAAAAAAAACATCTGGAGTAAAAAAAAGGGCATTGCTAATTAAATATATATTCGTATCTTTGCCCCCAAAAAGTTATGTTATGAAATGTCCGAAATGTTCATGTGAAAAAAGCGTTAAGTCAGGCATAATCAAAGGTCGGCAACGCT
>JAITBC010000341.1 GCA_031283785.1 Tannerella sp.
TATAGAAATTAAAGATGAACAATTAGCGGAATTAAATATTTGTCAAAATGAATTTCACGGTGAATGGAATTACAAAATTCTACCTGAATAAAGTCAGATTATTTCGTAACACTTCCTAAGAAAAATATCCGGCAGTACGATAGAGAAAGAAATCTTTGTCTTTCAATCCGTAGTTTTGAGCAATGAAACGTTTAATTTTACCGTTTAACCGTTCCGCTTTAGCGTTTGTTGCGTCCTGTCGGAAGTAATTGATAATCTGTGTTTCGTGCTTACGCAGCATCTTTATAACGCTCTTAAATTCTGCCATTGTGGTAGCCTGCAAATACAACATCGCTGTAACTCGACAGTTCCGGCGGTATCCTGCCTTCTTTTTCTCGCATCTCTATTACCCGGCGATCTGCGTACTCGTGAGCATCCCGGATATCAAAATGTTCCAATCATGCGCCGGTACAAGCATACTGCTTATCGTCGAAAATAATCCCTCTATTGACGGCCGTTCTAATTTCTTGCGTCCCATATTTTTTTTGTGTTTTGTGAAGGACAATATTAGCATAAAATCTTCTCTTACAAACAGATGAAAATTCCCTTCAAAATTTATTATGAAAAGTGCTCAAAAAAGCAATAGCACCTCACAAAAAGATTTAACCAATCCGTATGTGCGTTTGGAAAATACGAATTATTAATGTAGTTTTGTAACGATAAACACAAAAAGAAGAATCGTATGACGTTGAAAAATAAAAAAGAAAGACCGCTTGTGTCATTCGACTGGGCATTAAAGCGACTGTTGCGCAACAAGGCTAATTTTGAGGTCGTCGAAGGTTTTTTAAGTGAGCTGCTGGCTCGTCAGATAACCATAAAAAGCGTGCTCGAAAGCGAAAGCAACAAAGACCGTCCGGACGACAAACATAACCGCGTAGATGTAGTCGTAGAGGACGAACGGGGAGAAATAATCCTGATAGAATTGCAGTTCATCCTCGAAATAGACTACTTCCAACGCATGCTTTACGGCGCAAGCAAAGCTGTCGTCGAACGTATGATTCAGGGCGATGAATATATGCTGATAAAGAAGATATATTCTATAAACATCGTCTATTTCGATCTCGGACACGGTAAAGATTATGTATATCAGGGACGAACTGATTTTAAAGGTATGCACGACAATGAGATCCTCAAACTGTCGGAAGAACAGCATAAAGTATTCGGAAAAATCGAAGCGGGAGATCTCTACCCTGAATATTACATATTAAAGATCAACAATTTCAACGATGTCGCCAAAACGACCCTTGACGAATGGGTATATTTTTTGAAACACGACCGTATAAAGGACGATTTCAGCGCCAAAGGCTTGCTCAAAGCTCGCGACGTGCTGGATTACAGTCGCCTCTCCCCGGAAGATAAAGCCGATTACGATTACGAACAAAGTGTGAAAAGTCATAACCTCAGCCAAATAGCTTCCGCCAAAGAAATAGGAAGATCGGAAGGGGAAGCGAAATATTCGAAAACGATAGAAGAAAAAGACAAAGTTATTGAAGAAAAAGACAAAGTTATTGAAGAACAGGGTAAGGCGCTTGAAGAGAAAAATAAAGAAATAGAAGTGTTAAAACGTCTTTTAAATAGTAAGTAAAGCGGATTAAACATGATTTTCGGCTATTTCCAATGCGTATTTATATGACATTGATGAGGGGGTGTATCATCGTTCGTCAACTGTTTTTATCCTCATATTGGCAGAGGACTGTCAGACACGATCTGAAACTTGATTATGTAAAATCGGACAATGTCAGTATCTTTGCAGCCGAAAAAACAGTTATTTTTGATGTATTACATTCAGGAAGATATAGATAAACATTTGTCTGAGCCGATTTTTCATCTTATCTCGGAAGCGGCTGACAAACTTGGACTGGAAAGTTATGTGGTCGGAGGATATGTACGCGACCTTATTTTACACCGTCCATCAAAAGACATTGATATTGTGACGGTTGGAAGTGGAATAGAATTAGCCCGTCGTGTAGCATCGAAGTTAGGCGGGAAAACAACTTTATCCGTATTTAAGAATTTCGGGACGGCACAGGTGAAAAACAGGGACTGGGAGATAGAGTTCGTAGGCGCACGCCGGGAATCGTACAGTCGCGACAGTCGTAAACCCATCGTGGAAGACGGCACAATAGAAGACGACCGGAATCGCCGGGATTTTACGATTAATGCAATGGCTATTTGCCTGAATAAAGCACGCTACGGCGAACTGACAGACCCTTTTGACGGACTGGATGACGTGGAAAATCTACGTATTGCGACGCCTTTAGACCCTGATGTTACGTTCGGCGACGACCCGCTGCGTATGATGCGTGCCATACGTTTCGCTTCGCAGCTTGGCTTTTTCATCGACCCGGACACTTTCGACGCCATAGAACGAAATAAACAACGTATCGAAATCATTTCAAAAGAGCGGATTGTCGACGAACTGAACAAAATCATCATGTCGCCCAGACCTTCCGTAGGCTTCTACTTGCTGGAACGTTCCGGACTGCTTGAAATCATATTCCCCGAACTATGTGCACTGAGAGGCGTTGAAACAAAAGAAGGAATCGGACATAAAGATAATTTTGCACATACGTTGACGGTTCTTGACCGTTTGTGTAAGACGTCCGATAACCTGTGGCTCAGATGGAGCGCACTCCTTCACGATATCGCCAAACCGGCAACCAAACGTTTCGATAAGCGTTTAGGATGGACGTTCCACAATCATAATTTCATAGGAGAAAAGATGATACCGGGAATTTTTCGCAGAATGAAGCTTCCGATGAATGAGAAGATGAAATATGTTCAAAAAATGGTCTCGTTACACATGCGTCCGATAAACCTTGCCGACGAGGATGTTACAGATTCAGCCGTGCGACGCCTGCTGTTCGACGCCGGAGATGACACGGATGACCTGATGAAACTGTGTGAAGCGGATATAACAAGTAAAAACCCGGAGAAAGTACGCCGTTTCCTTGAAAACTTCCGGGCCGTACGCGAAAAAATGACGGATATTGAAGAGAAAGACCGCATTCGTAATTTCCAACCGCCGGTTTCCGGCGAGGAGATCATGGAAACCTTCGGCATTCCGCCGTCGCAACCTGTCGGAATCATCAAAGAGGCTATAAAAAACGCCATACTCGACGGCGTTATCCCTAACGAATATGAGGCTGCCGTACAATTTATGCATCGAAAAGCAACCGAGATTGGGTTGCATGCGGTTATAAACCGTGACGACGATGTATACTCGAAATAAAAACAGTACATTATATATTTTTCCGGTTAACGGTGAAAAAAAATATTGGGCGTGATGCAACGTTTCTTCCCTGTAATGCATCTGTAAAAATACATACTGCATTATAATTATATACGGGTATTAAACCTGAACAAAAACATTTTTATTATTTCATGAAAACATCCCTGCAATAAAAAGTGCCGGGATGTTTTTTTTTGATCAGTTCATGCGATGGATGTTCTTGACGCCTTTTACGCTCTGAAGTTTTTTCATTAAAATCTTCAGGGATGATGTATCGGGGATAATGATTTTGAATGTCCCCTGAAAAAGTCCGTCGATCGAATCGATGTTTATCGAACGTAGCGAGACGCGGTTTTCCTTGCTTATTACAGACGTGATGTTTGTCACAATGCTGATATCGTCATTACCTACGATACGTAATGTGACGGTATATCCGCTTGTGCCTTTGCCGCTCCACTCGGCCGGTATGATTCGGTATCCGAAGCGTGTTCGCATTTCCGTCGCATTGGGGCAATCCATGCGGTGTATTTTGACGCCCTGCGTAGATACGAACCCGAAAACCGGGTCTCCATATATTGGGTTACAGCATTTTGCCAGTTTATAATCGATACCTGTCAGGTTTTTGTCTATCACCAGAATATCCTGTTGGGTAGACAGTTCTTTTGCCTCAATATTAGCGACATATTCTTCGGCGCTACGCGTTTCCGCATGTTCGGGTATTTCTTTTTCCTTCTGTTCCTGTTCGATACATTCGTCAATGACGCTGTTTACGTCCAACTTTCCTTCGGCAATATCAACGTAAAAATCGGTTATCGATTTATATCCTTTCTTTTTTATATACCTCATCAGCACGGCGTCTTCGATATCCGCCTTACGGTTTTTCATGCGTCGTTGGAGCTGTTCTTTTGCCAACTCGGCGCTTTTGGCATATTCTTCCCTGAGCGCCTGTTTTATTTTCGAACGCGCTTTGGATGTTGCGACAAAAGACAGCCAGTCGCGCTTAGGCGTTTGTGTCGGAGAGGTGATTACTTCTATCGTATCGCCGTTGTTCAGCACATGTTTTATCGGTACGTTCCTCCCGTTCACCTTACCGGATACGCAGCGGCTACCTATTTTCGAGTGGATAGAAAAAGCGAAATCAAGCACGGTTGCTCCTTTGCCGAGCTTTATAAGGTCGCCATTCGGCGTGAATACGTATATCTCATCCTGATAAAGATCCATTTTAAATTCTTTCATCAAATCCATCGGCGTCGAGCCTTGCGTTTCGAGTACGGCTCGCACGTCGGCCAGAAATTCATCCAACCCGTGTTCCTCCTGTCCGCCTTTATATTTCCAGTGTGCGGCAAGGCCTCTTTCGGCAATTTCATCCATGCGTTGCGTTCGTATCTGCACTTCGACCCAGCGTTTCTGCGGCCCCAGGACGGTGATGTGCAGGCTTTCGTAACCGTTTGTCTTAGGCACGGAAATCCAGTCGCGCATACGTTTGGGATTGGGCTGATACATGTCGGTAATGATTGAGAACGCATGCCAGCAGTCGTCGCGTTCTTTTTCTTTTTCGGAGTCAAGAACAACACGGATGGCAAACAGGTCGTAAATACTTTCGAATTCGACTTTCTGTTTCTTGATTTTATTATTTATCGAATGGATGGATTTGGTCCTTCCTTTGACGTCGAATTTTAATCCTGCTTCATGAAGTTTTTTACGGACAGGTTCGATAAACTTTTCAATATATATGTCGCGCGAACGTTTCGTTTCGTTGAGTTTATCCTTTATGTAATAATAATGTCTGGGATCTAAATATTTGAGTGACAGGTCTTCAAATTCGCTTTTTATCTTGTATAATCCGAGACGGTGCGCCAAGGGTGCGTATAAATAGGAGACTTCGGTAGCAAGCCTTATACGGTCGTTATCTTCGGTAATATTTTTACCCATACGCATCATGCAAAGGCGGTCGGCAATCATGATAAGTATTACCCGGACATCTTCGGCAAAAGAAAATAAGAGCCGGTGAAAATTCTCCGAGTTTATGGCCGTATTGCGGGCATAAAGGTCGGACGTCTTCAGCAAGCGGTTGATAATAAGCGAGACATCGGCGTTAAACGTCTTTTCGACTTCTTCGACCGTGATTGCTTTTTTCAGTACCGGACGATATAGTATAAGCGCAAGCACGGACGTGCGCCTGAGACCGATATCTTTTGTTGCAATCAAAGCCGTTTCGATATTACGGAGCAAGCCGTTGATACCGTTGCGGTCGCGGCCGTAACATTCCATTGCGACAACGGGCAGGAGTAACTGCCGTATTTTCGGAACATCATCTTTTTCAAGATTTTCCGAAAGCGCGTTAAACAGTTCTCTGTATTTAGAAAAAAATATTTTCTTCTCTTCTTCTGTAAAAAACTTTTCCGTATTCATATCAAAAACCGAATTTGCATGCAAATGAATTTCTTTATGCCCTGCAAATATAGTAACGTTTATTTGATTATCACAAATTTGACATGCAGACTTTTCGCCGCCGCACATCCCGACGGAGACGCGGGGAAGGGGTATATTAAAATATTTTTCCCGCAAAATCATCCGAAAAATTAATATAATACACGGATTATTTATACCTTTGCTGCGATTTTGGCCCCGTAGCTTAGTGAATAGAGCGTCAGATTCCGGTTCTGAAGGTCGTGCGTTTGAATCGCACCGGGGTCACTTCCTCTTCAAACTCCCCCTGCATGCAATATATTTGCGCTTTCAACGTTCTTGCTTCGTAAAACATTACTTTTATGAGCAGAAACATCTACGATTCCAGACAGTGGCGGACTTATATTTTTATTCTGATTGCAATACTTATCGTTATTGCTACAGTCTATTTTTCCAATTCATTAAGTAAAAAATTAGCGGAAGAAGAACGTAACAAGGCCGAAGTCTGGGCAGAGGCCATGAATATCCTTACAGCGCCCGATACGCTTGATAATTCGGATGACGAAGCGCCACTCAGCTATAAAGACCTCGAAAAAAAACACAGCGAAACGGAATTTACGTTGATGAACCTTATCCTGAAAATTATTGACGGCAATAATTCCATTCCTACTATTTTGTGTGATGGAAATGATTTTGTGAGTTCATATAAAAACATCGATATCCCGGAAAAGGATCCGGAGACTTTTTTGAAAAATAAAATTGAGGAATTTAAAACGACAAATCCCCCGATTGTGATAAAGATGGACGACGGAATAGACCAGTATTTATATTATGACGACTCGGTCTTTCTGAAAAGATTGCTGATGTTTCCTTATATTCAACTGTCGGTCGTGTTCGCCTTCATCATACTGTCATTCCTTGCCCTTATAAGCGCAAAAAAAGCGGAACAGAACAAAGTGTGGGTGGGACTGTCGAAAGAGACGGCGCATCAGCTGGGCACTCCGATATCATCCCTTATCGCATGGGTCGAATATCTGAAAACGAAAGAAGTCGACAGCGACTATCTCAAGGAAATGGAAAAAGACGTCAAAAGACTTGGGATAATTGCAGACCGATTTTCGAAGATCGGCTCCAATCCCGACCTCATGCCTTTGAATATTAATGATTCGATAAAAACATCCTGCGAATACATGAGTACGCGCGTATCGCAGAAAGTGAATATTAACGTAGAACTGCCGGACGAGCCGGCGCTTGTATTAATGAACGAATCCCTTTTCTCGTGGGTGATCGAGAATCTTACCAAAAATGCGGTGGATGCAATGGAAGGACAGGGCAAGATTAATTATCGCGTAGAGATTAACACAAAAAAAGTCTGCATCGACGTTTCGGATACGGGTAAAGGTATCCCTAAATCGCGTTTCAAAACAATTTTCAACCCCGGATACACAACAAAAACAAGGGGTTGGGGATTAGGCCTGTCGCTCGTAAAACGCATCATCGAATCATACCCCGGCGGAAAGATATACGTTAAAAACTCCGAAACGGGCAAAGGCGCCACATTCAGAATTGAACTGCGCAAATTCACAAATAAACCATAAACTTCTTCTAACTGCCGAAAAACACCGTCACTCAAAAATTCGTAACCATGGGGAATATGTCAAGATTCATCTGTATACTTTTCGTCCTTTCCGCAAGTTTGTCCTTATCGGCTCAGGAAATTGAAGACAAATCCTTGAAAACAATGGGTTTGGAATGGAGAGACACTATTCGGATGCTTATAAAGGAACGAATAAAAGAATTTGGCCCACAATATAATGCCGACAGTGTGCGCAGAGATATCGAAAACGGCAACTATTTCACGCTGTTCAAAGACAACTATTTCACCGGAGGCACAGCCGCAGGGCAGAAAATAAAAGCAAACAATACGAATGTGAAATTCCAGCTAAGCATAAGCCACAGACTGACGAAAAGTATCCTTCCTTTTGATACGTATCTGTTTATTCAATTCACGCAAAAAACAATCTGGAACGTCATGGAAGAATCACTCCCCGTACACGACCTGAATTTCAATCCCGGAATAGGACTCGGACACCTCATCATCTACCGGAACAGATACATCGGAAGAGCGATTTTTATGCTCGAACATGAATCGAACGGGAAAGACGGTCTGACGTCGCGAAGCTGGAATAAAGTATCATTCGGTATAAACCTGATGATGAACAACAATATCAATACCCAGACAAAACTTTGGGCGCCGATCATCGACAGCGATAATAACCGGGATATACTGCGATACAACGGGATAGGACATTTCGGCATAAATTATTATAACAACAGCAGGCGTTTCCATGCCGGCCTGCTGACGACATGGCGCACAAAATCGTTCGATTTCAATACTCAATGGGAACTCAGTTTCAAAATCAATAAACAGGTAAATCAATATCTGTTTATCCAGTATTACAACGGATACGGGGAAAATCTGTTAGACTACAACCAGTATAAAAGCGCCATACGCATCGGTTTTGTCATAAAACCGCGCGATTTCACCATCTATTAACCCGCATTGCAGCTCTCATCACGGATTATAAAATGCTGCAAACTCCTGTTCTTTTCAACAGTCCTTGCGAGTGTGGTGAGCTAAACTATGCATACCGGAAAAATCTTTTGCCGGCCATTATTTTTTTCGGTTCTTGGGTATCGCAGACCGTCCTGTACGCTTCTCCGTAGAGCTGGAAGATTCTCGGAGGACTTAAAAAAAACAGGATATCGACGCCGATTGGCTTGCTTTGTCGAGGGAAGTATATTATTTGCTCCCTTTCACAGGGTGAAACATCGGAAGCTAAGCGTGTTCTCGTCAAAAGACGGGTTGAGGACGTGCGAATCGCTGATATACAGTCCGTTTTTATGTACAAAGGCGACGGTCGGGTTGCAGGTGTATTTCGGGAACAGGGTTTCGCCGATAATATTGAAATCCTTATCCAAAATGATTACTGAAAACTGTGCCGGACCGCTGCGCCATAATATTCCCGGAGTGGCTTCCGTATCGTTTCTCTGCTCCACGCCAATCTGCATAAACCGGTAATAGACATTTCCTGTATTTATCATAGAGCAGATTGCCGTAACAGGACGTCTCCAGCAGCATTTTACAGGCTATATCCGGAATATCAGGATATTTCTTGAGTTTAAAACCACTTGGACTGATATTTATATATTTACTTCGCACCGGGATTTTTTTTACTTCATCCGTTTCAATATTTGTAACATAAATATTTTCGTCTATGTGAAAAGAATACACCAAATGTTTTCCGTTAAAATCCCTGCTATATAAAAACCCTGACAGCATCGTGTGTTAGAAAAATATTCATCATCTGTCATAAGTGGCGGAAAACGGAAAAGGAAGCTCTTCTTGCCGAACTTGCCGCTTTGAAGGCAAATTCTCAAACCGGTGAGAAGTAAAGCTCGGTAAGCATGTTTGGTATAATAAGCGAT
>JAITBC010000346.1 GCA_031283785.1 Tannerella sp.
ACTGTTATACCATTGCGGATTTGAAAACGTTTCCTGAGCCGATATACAGGAACTTGAACGTATGTATATTCTATCCTTCATCATTTTCTGCGGTCAATCAGGTTTCCGCAAACAGCAGACTGCTGCAATTTCCCCCGAATCCGAAAGAATTGGACAGGACATGCTTGATTTTGCGCGTATCAGGTTTTAAAACAGGAATTATACCCGAAGGCATAGGCTTTGTGAAATTCAGATTGGGGAAAACTTGTTGCTCTCTGAGCGCCAAAACAGAGAAAACCGCTTCGATTCCCCCGCTTGCTCCCAAAGTATGTCCCGTATATGATTTTGTAGAACTTGACGGAGGATATTTATCTCCGAAAAGTCTCAATATTGCAACGCTTTCCGCCAAATCGTTATTTGCCGTACCTGTTCCGTGCAGGTTTATGTAGTCCACATTTTCAATCGAGAGACCCGCCTTTTCCAAAGTATGTTTCATGGCGAGATACGGACCTTCTCCTTCGTCGGATAAGGCTGTAGAATGAAAGGCATCACAGACATTTGCATACGCTTTCAACTCGCAGACAGGAGATATTCCGTATTTTTCGGCAAAATTTTCGGAAACAAGCAGCAAATATCCTGCTCCTTCGCCGAGGTTAAGCCCCGATCTGTTTACATCCAGTGGCTTACATCTGTCGTCGTCGAGAATCATCAATGCCCGAAATCCGTCCAAAGTAAAGCGGCACAACGAGTCGCTTCCTCCGGCTATTACAGCATCCAACTGTCCCGATCTGATTTTTTGTGCGCCGAGGATGATTGCATTGGCTGCCGACGAACATGCCGTATTTATTGTCGATATATAGTCAAATTTCGGGAGACAGGCCGCAATCGAAACCGTCGCCGAGCCACAGGTATGATATACAACATCCTTTGCTTTGGCATTTTCCTTACGAGGGATATATCTTTTGAAAAAGTGTTCGCTTTTTTCCATTCCTCCGACAGTTGTTCCCGATATAAATCCCAGTTTGCAGGAGATGTGAAAATTTTTCAAACATTCGTTGACCGCATAAAGCGAAAGAAGCGAAGTTCTCGAAAGTTCTGTTTTTACGCTGAACATGCCGCACAACGTTTCATTGTCCAAATCCACGCGTCCGACATAATAATCGGTATCGGGGTCAATGTACGATGATTTGCAGTTTAATCCGTGTTGCATTGCAAGTAATTGAACCAGGTTGGTATCCGTACCTGCGCCCAATGCGGAAATTATCCCGGTATCAGCAACAAATACCCTCATAGCAGTTTAATTTTCATGTTTTTCACGAATATATTCCGCCATTGTCCGGATACTTCTAAAAATTTGTTTTCCCTCTTCTGCCGTCTTTACTTTTATCCCGTAATCCTGTTGAAGTAAAACAATCAATTCCAGAGCGTCTATGCTGTCCAGACCCAGACCCGAATTAAACAGCGGTTCGTCAGGATTTATCTGTTCGCTGTCAATCTGCAGGTTCAAATGAGCAATCAGTTTAGTTTTAAGTTCTTCAATTAATTCATTCATACTGTATTTCACTGTTTTATTGCAATAACTTATTATTTATTATAATCGGTGACGTCATCATGAAATCACGTTTCGAGTACAAAAGTAACGTAAATTTATTATATAGACCAAATTTTATTTGAACAGCTAAATCTTTTTTGAGGCGCTATGAAAAATATCCAGCAATCCTGAATAACTCATATTACGCAAAGTTCCGCAAGGACGACGCTTTATATTTCAGAGAATTGTTCTGTCCTTGTATGCCGAAACACAGTTAATAAAGTGTTGTTTCTGCGGGACTTTTGGTATCTGCACAACATGGGTGAATAAGAAAAAATCTTTGTCTTTATCGCCGAAATTGGATGAAACAAACCGCTGAATTTTGCTCTTTAGATTTTCAGTTTTGGCATTAGTCAAGCTGTGTTTAGAGAAATTGAGATTTCCAGTTTCGAGTTCACGAATCATTTTTTTCACGTTGTCAAATTTTGCAGTCGGTTGTACCTGTAAATACCGGTTATATAAACTGTTTTTGATCTCGACTGTTGAAGCCGGATTATTTTCGTGAGTATATCACTGTTTAAATTTCTGACTGATTTCATACGCAGTTTTCATTATTTCCTTTGTGTACTTTGGTAGAATAAGCATATTGTCGGAAAGATACGTGTATTTTTTGTGCGCCTCGAAAATTTCATCTAAATTTGCGCCCGAATAATAAAAAAAGTATATCTGATGATTTTAGACAAAACATTAAATTATAAAGTAAAGGACATTACGCTTGCGGAATGGGGGCGTAAGGAAATAGAAATCGCTGAAAGAGAGATGCCCGGGCTGATGAGCATACGCAGAAAATACTCTGCCGACAAACCTCTGGCAGGAGCGCGCATAACCGGTTCACTGCACATGACGATACAAACTGCCGTGCTTATCGAAACTTTAGTCGAGCTTGGAGCCAAAGTCCGCTGGGCAAGTTGCAATATTTTTTCGACGCAGGACCATGCAGCCGCAGCAATTGCAAAAGCTGGGATACCGGTGTTTGCATGGAAAGGCGAAACTCTCGAAGAATATTGGTGGTGTACGGCTATGGCGCTGTCGTTCGGCGAAGGAAAGGGTCCGAACCTCATTGTCGATGATGGTGGAGACGCTACTCTGCTTATTCACAAAGGATATAAAGCCGAAGACAATGCTTCGACTCTGGATGAAACACCTTCGAGTAAGGAAGAAGGTGTGATTCTCGATTTGCTGAAAAATATTCTGGCAAGCGACAGTAAAAAATGGCATCGCACAGTTGCCGAATGGAAAGGCGTTTCCGAAGAAACTACAACCGGCGTGCACCGTCTGTATCAGATGAAAGAACAGGGCGAATTGCTGGTACCCGCTATCAATGTGAACGATTCGGTTACAAAAAGCAAGTTCGACAATCTCTATGGTTGTCGCGAATCGCTGGCTGACGGCATCAAACGTGCTACGGACGTGATGATTGCAGGCAAAGTCGTTGTTGTATGCGGATACGGCGACGTCGGGAAAGGATGCGCCCGTTCAATGGCTTCGTATGGCGCTCGTGTCATTGTAACCGAAATAGACCCGATCTGCGCACTTCAGGCGGCAATGGAAGGATTTGAAGTTAAGACGGTTGAAGACACTTTGCATGAAGGAAACATTTATGTTACAACCACCGGAAACAAAGATGTTATTACGATTGA
>JAITBC010000334.1 GCA_031283785.1 Tannerella sp.
TTTTCCAGCCCTTTTGGAAATACCATGCCGACAAATACTTTCCCGGCCTTTTCACTTTCGGGTTCTTCCATGATGATAGCCGCCGTTCCCTTTTCCGTATAGGCCGAGAACGCATCGTCGTCTTTCATACGTTTTACCAGTCCGGCAGCGACGGTTAACGTGTCTTCGACGCTATATTCCTGTATTACTTTCGTCAGTTGCGTTCCGGCGTCAATTGAGAATATCCGGCTTTCGCCGAAAGTTCTTTCGCCGACGGTGATATTTTTATATGTCAGTTTAAAAGTAGTACGTAAAGGTCCGTTTTCAAATATCTCCTGACTTACAAAATTTTCGTTCAGCGTCAGTACGTCGTTTTCAAACGGAGCCATCATACCTCCCCCCAGCGTACGCCCTACTTTATAATCGTCAAGTCCTTCGCCGTGATCATCGTGATAAGAGCGGATCCCGGCCAAGTCGTCTTTGTACCATTTGTCGATTATCAGGTCGCTCGTTCGTTTGTACCAAAAATCCAGCCCGTTGCTCGGGCCGTCGACGACAATAAGGGCAGGCCCGTATATGCGGAATGCTACGCGGTCGTTTTCCCAGGCAAAATCATCTTTGCGTTCGGTAATGAAACGGGCGTATACTTCCGGCCGGAAAATTTGCGGTTCGCCTGTTTTTATCGTATACGAGAGTGTCTCTCCCGCTTTTATATCCGTTAGAAATATCAGTTTGCCGTCGTACGTTATTTGCGACGGAATGATTTCCCCATGTTGATTCGTTACGATATACGCCTTTCCGGCAGGAAGGTTCATTAATTCTTTTACCGGTATTTCTACCATTTCGGAACGGTCGAAGTCCATTGGATTTTCTACCGTTATATTCAAATCGGGATTACATGATATCAACCAGGCGACGGTTGAAATTAAACAGAAATATTTTTTCATGTTACTTGTGTACATTAATATTAATAATCATTCTATCGGAGTTTATCTGCAGTAAATGTGTCCATATCATCATAATCAAGATTTTCGCCGCACATAGCCCAAATAAAAGTGTAGTTACTTGTCCCGGCAGCGGAATGAATAGACCACGAAGGTGAGATGACGGCCTGTTCGTTTGCCATAAAAACATGTCTCGTTTCCTGAGGTTGCCCCATGAAATGGCATACCGCCTGAAGTTCCGGGATTCTGAAGTAAAAATAAGCTTCCATCCTGCGGGAATGTGTATGGGGGGGCATCGTATTCCATACGCTCCCTTCTTTAATCTCCGTCAATCCCATCTGCAATTGGCAGCATGGCACTATTTCATTAAGTATCAACTGGTTTAATGTTCTTTCGTTGGATAAAGCTTTAACGCCTAATTCACGTGTGCGGCGTTTCTCGCCGGTGATCGCCACTGTCGGGTATGCCGTATGCGCCGGCGAAGATGCAAAATAGAATTTTGCAGGTTTCGCCGCATCTTTGCTTTTGAAAATCACATTTTTAGCACCTCGTCCGACATATAAAGTATCTTTGTATGCCATTCCGAACTCTTTTCCGTCGACGGATACGATACCTTCGTTTTCTATACAAACGATACCTGCTTCACGCCGTTCGCAAAAATATTCGGAACGAATCAGGTCGACTGTTTCAAGCGTCAGGCTCTCGTTTACCGGAAGCGCCCCACCGATAATCAGGCGGTCATTGTGGGTATAAACCATTATTACTTCATCGGCACTAAACAATCTTTCCACCAAAAATTCATTTCTTAATTGCGTTGTGTCATAATGCTTTACGTCATCAGGGTGCGTTCCCCATCGTTCTTCAATCGTTGTTTTCATATTAAATATTGATTAATTATTCATAAATATCAGTCGGTAAAGGTACAAAAAAAATACGAATGGAAAATATATATATGCAGAAAAAATTATTTCGGCAGACTGCTATTTCAATTCTTTTTTTTGCATTCCTCCCAACTTGCATTATCTTTGCCCCTGATATTACAAAGATACGTATGGGGAAAAAAGTTTTTGTGAGTGGTTGTTACGACATGTTGCACAGCGGCCACATTGCATTTTTTGAGGAAGCTGCGCAATATGGCGATCTGTATGTAGGAATAGGCTCCGATAAGACGATTCAGGAATTGAAGGCGCGTAAGACGGTAAATAGCGATGTGGAACGCCTGTATATGGTAAGGGCGTTGAAGGCGGTCAAAGATGCATGGATAAATAGCGGAAGCGGGATTCTTGATTTTGCGGACGATGTAAAACGGCTTAAGCCGGATATCTTTTTTGTGAACAGAGATGGTCATTCGCCGGCAAAAGAGCGGTTCTGTGAAGAACTCGGTATCAGCTATGTGGTGAGCAAGCGTGTGCCTCACAGCGGACTGCCTGTGCGTTCGACAACGGCTTTGCGTAAAGAGTGCCTTATACCTTATCGGATTGATTTAGCCGGAGGATGGTTGGATCAGCCATTTGTGAATAAATATTATCCCGGGTCGGTCATCACGATTTCCATTGAGCCGGATTATGAGTTTAATGATCGTAGCGGAATGTCGACGAGTTCGCGTAAGAAAGCTATCGAATTGTGGCATACGGATATTCCTGATGGGGATAAGGAAAAGCTTGCCCGTACTTTATTTTGCTTTGAGAATCCTCCCGGGACAAAATACGTGAGCGGTTCGCAGGATTCGTTAGGAATTGTAATGCCGGGTTTGAATCGTTTTTTTTATAATAACAATTACTGGCCGGAGAAAATCGACCGGGTAAAAGATCATGAACTCTTGTCGTGGATGGAGCAGCACCTCTGGCTTGTTCCTCTTTATCCGCGGGTAGAAGATTTCGATGTTCTTGCCGATACGTTTATCGACAGGGAAAGGGCGAGGGCTTTGAGCGTGGCGTCGGATACATGCTGGAACGCAATTCTTCGTAAAGATGCCGAAGCATGGGGACGTGCATCGGTTGCAAGCTTTGAAGCACAGTTGAGAATGTTTCCGAAGATGGTTACCGAAGATGTCCTCAACACTTTGGAACAGTATCAATCACACGTGTTGGGCTGGAAGCTTTCGGGCGCCGGAGGAGGCGGCTATTTTGTTTTTATAAATGAAACGCCCGTTAATAATGCTATTCAAATACGTATTAGAAGAGAACGTATTGAATGAAAAAATATATAAAGTAAGATGAAAGGAATTGTTTTAGCCGGAGGTTCCGGCACACGTTTATATCCGATAACAAAAGGTATTTCCAAGCAAATGCTTCCTGTTTATGATAAGCCGATGATTTATTATCCGATATCGGTTCTGATGCTTGCGGATATACGTGAAATACTGATTATCTCAACGCCTCGTGATTTGCCGGGATTTCGCCGTCTTTTCGGTGACGGGGAAAATTTCGGCGTTCGTTTTGAATATGCGGAACAGCCTTCGCCCGACGGTTTAGCCCAGGCATTTATTATCGGCTCCGATTTTGTGGGAGACGATGACGTTTGCCTTGTTTTGGGCGATAATATTTTTTATGGACAGAGCTTTTCGATGATGCTTAAAGATGCGGTTGAGAACGTGAAACAGCGCAAGGCGACCGTATTCGGTTATTATGTAAACGATCCGGCGCGTTATGGCGTTGCCTCTTTCGACAGTGACGGCAATATCCTGAGTATCGAGGAGAAACCGCAGCAACCGAAGTCAAATTATGCAGTCGTCGGCCTTTATTTTTATCCCAATAGAGTGCTGGATGTTGCACGCCGGATTAAACCGTCTGCCCGTGGCGAGTTGGAAATCACGGCGGTAAATCAAGTTTTTCTTGATGATAATTCATTGAAAATTAAAATATTAGGGCGAGGATTTGCATGGCTGGATACCGGTACTCATGAGGCATTGTCCGAAGCTTCCAATTTCGTCGAGGTGATAGAGCGTCGGCAGGGATTGAAAATTGCTTGTCTTGAAGAAATTGCATATCACAAGAAATGGATTGATTCGGATATGTTAAAAAAAATAGCTCAACCGATGATCCACAATCCATATGGTCAATATTTGATGAAGCTGATAGAATAATTTTGATGGAAGCGATAGAATAATAAAGAAGATTGACAGATTAATAAATTAATAGATGTCGTTTTATGACATAATAGAGTTCTTAATATAAGAAAGGGTAAAAAAAAAAGCATTTCATTTGTTATAATTGAAAATTACGATTATCTTTGCATCTTAATTTATTAAGTGATCTTATCAAACTGAGAGTAGAGAATATTGTTAAATTAAAATGTATAGTTATGAAAACGAAGGTTTTACTGTTAGCTTTTTTATGTGGTGTAATGATGTCGATTTCTGCACAAGTATATCAGCCTCAGGTTGGATTTAGTACGGAAAACGGGTCTAAAGTAAATTTTAAGAAGAATAAAGCGGGAGACAACTGGTTTATTTCTCTTGGAGGTGGCGCAAGCGTGTTTCTTGGCGATCAAAACAATGACGCCGGTTTTGGTGATCGTGTTAATTGGGCTGCAGGTCTTTCTGTAGGTAAATGGTATAATCCGTATCTGGCATATCGTTTGCAAATCAACGGAGGGCAGTTGAATAACTTCTCAAATTTGTATGGTGTGTCGGGGCTTTCCAATCAAGACTTTTTATATGGCAACGCTCATGTAGATGTCATGTTGGATCTCACAAATTACTGGGCTCCTTACAATGAGAAAAAAGTAGTTCGTTTTATACCGTTTGTCGGCGTCGGTTATGCGATTCGTCCGGCTAAAACCGTAGATGGTTTTGAATTTAAACGTTCGGAATCTCCTTCGGTCAATTTAGGTGTTCATATTCCATTTCGTTTGAGCGAACGTGTTGACTTGTTCCTCGAAGGCGAATACAGCATCTACAACGAACAATTTAACCGTACGGATATGGGACATGAAGAAGACCGCGTAGGTCAGGCTTTGTTAGGGTTAAACTTTAAGTTGGGCAGAACGAATTTTGAAGTTATTGAACCGATGGATTATGAACTGTTGAATGACTTGAATTCGCAGATTAATTCTTTGCGTGCACAGAATGACGAATTAAGCAAACGTCCGGTGTCATGTCCGGAATGTCCGAAAGTTGAGCCGGTTGTAGAACATAGAGAAAGCATGAAGAACGTAGTATTCTTCCGCCTGAACAGTTCCGTTATTGACAAAAATCAGGAAGGTAACATCTTTAATACTGCCGAATATGCAAAGAAACATAATCTGCCGGTTGTGGTTGTAGGATATGCAGATAAGAAAACCGGTACGGCCGATTATAATCAGGGCTTGTCCGAAAGACGCGCCAAAACTGTTGCAAAGAGACTTACCGAACAGTATGGAATCCCTACGGAAAAGATTTCTATTGAATGGAAGGGTGATACGCAGCAACCTTATGAAATTAATAATTGGAATCGTGTAGTTATTATGGATACAAACCGGAAATAAATTGCACTTTTCCCGAATGGTAAAAAAAGGTCGGTGGTTTTTACCATCGACCTTTTTTACCGTCAACCTTTTTTTATCCTGTCCGAAAATGATTTTTTCCGGGAAGTATTTGTATATTTGTGGGATAAAACTATAAATTTGACGATTATGACTAAAAATGAAAAAAAGTCAGACAAAAATGAAGAGTTGAACATGGCCGGCATGTTTGATAACAAATCTTTTTTTCTTAAAGGATCGGATAATATGAGTTGGGGAATGAAAAATCGAATGAGCCGCATCTTTAACCCCAAGACCGGACGGACGGTTATGCTTGCTTTCGACCACGGCTCAATCCTGGAGTTCACGGACGGGTTAGACCGGCTGGATGTTTCCGTACAGCCTCTTATCCGTTTTACGGATTCTATCATGTGTACGCGTGGAGCCGTGCGCTCCGTAGTCCCTCCAACCTCCCGCAAGCCGGTGTGTTTACGCTTCTCGGCCGCATCTACCGAGCTTTCGGAATTAAATGACGATTGTATTATAGATATAGTCGATGCTATACGGTTAAATGCTTCGGCACTTGGCGTTACGGTAGTACTGGGCGACAAATATGAAACAAAGACAATCCGGAATCTTGTTTTTGCAGCCGACAACGGATACAAATACGATATCCCGGTTATCGGTATCGCTTCTATCAGCAAGCAAGATTGCGATGCCGGTTATTATGCGATGCTTGCACGTGTCTGTGCGGAAAACGGCGCAAATATCGTAAAGACTTATTATACGGAAAAAAATTTTCAAAAGGTCATTAATAAATGTCCTGTACCGGTTATCGTTGCCGGAGGTAAAAAAATGCCGGAACAAAAGGCGCTGGAGTTTTGTTATCGTGCCATCGATGAAGGGGCTACCGGTATAGATGTGGGGCGTAACGTGTTCCAGTCGTTATTCCCTGTTGCCATGATTAAAGCTATTTCAGCCATTGTTCATGATAATCTGTTACCCGATGACGCCTATCAGTTATACCGCGAATTGTCATCTTAGAAAAAAGGAGAAGTTTGGAACATTAGAAAATTAAACATTGCACACACATGAAATATAAAATGATCGTGCTGGATGTCGACGGCACATTACTCAATAATGATAAAATTGTTACAGCCCGTATGCGGACTACGTTAATAAAAGTGCAACAGATGGGAATAAGTCTCGTTTTGGCTTCAGGACGTCCTACTTATGGCGTTCTTCCTTTAGCAAAAGAGCTTGAACTGGATAAGAACGGAGGATATATCCTCTCATATAACGGCGGACAGATTATTAATATGCAAACCGGCGAGTTGTTGTTCGAAAAGCGCATAAACTCCGAGATGATACCTTATCTGGAAAGAAAATCGAGAAAAGCCGGATTTGATATTTTTACTTATCATGAAGGTGTGATTTATACGAATAACGCCTCTAATGAGTATATTATTCAGGAGGCGGAGTTGAATGAAATGCAGCTCAGGGAGGTTGAGTATCTATCGGGAACCGTCGACTTTTCTCCATGTAAATGTATGATTGTCGGCAACGACGAAAATGCTCTGGTCGACCTCGAAAAGCACTGGAAAAAGAGGCTGGCGGGCGAACTGGATGTCTTCCGGTCGGAATCATATTTCCTTGAAGTAGTTCCTCCTTTTATTGATAAAGCCAATACACTTAACATGTTACTCGAAAAGCTCGGATTTGAGGCTCAGGATATTATTGCAATTGGTGACGGCGTCTGCGACGTTACGATGATACAATCGGCCGGGCTTGGAATAGCGATGGGGAATGCGCAGGAATCCGTCAAGGCATGTGCCGATTATGTAACATTGACAAATGATGAAGATGGCGTAGCCGTAGCTGTTGAAAAAATTATCATTTCCGAAATCCGTCCGGCAGAGATCCCGTTAGATCAGTTGAACGAATCGGCCAGGCATGCATTGATGGGGAATCTCGGCATTCAATATACATATGCTTCGGAAGATCGGGTCGAAGCGACGATGCCTGTTGACGAACGTACGCGTCAGCCGTTCGGCATTTTGCACGGCGGCGCTACATTGGCATTAGCCGAAACCGTAGCCGGCCTTGGCTCGCTGATACTCTGTAAACCTGATGAGATAACTGTCGGGATGCAGATTAGCGGTAATCATTTGTCGTCGGCTCACGAAGGTGATACTGTCCGCGCAGTAGGTACCATTATCCACAGAGGACGTTCGTCGCATGTCTGGAATGTTGACGTATTCACTTCGACGGACAAGCTGGTATCGTCAGTCCGTGTTGTGAACAGCATATTGAAAAAACGATAAAAAAAACATCCCCCTTCACCTCTGTTGAGGGAACGGGGATGTGTAAAAAAGCCGCACTGTAGATATGTGTAAACTCCGTATGACAGGATTTGAGTGCCTTTACTACCTTTGTAATCCGCTGTGCAAAGCATTTCCCTGAAGGAACTGCGGCCCGCCATTGGCAGCAAGCGCGTGTCTCGGAATTTTTATAAAATCTGATGAGTTTTCCAATCGAACATGTGCGGCTAACTCATTATATCATCACAAAGTAAATAAATAAAAACAATCGGTGCAAGAATTTGCCGAATAAAATTCGGTTTTTAACACTCTTCGCACTTATTGTTCTATTTTTTTTGCTTTAGCAACGATAGCTTTGAATGCTTCCGGATTGTTCATCGCCAAGTCGGCCAGAACTTTGCGGTTTATTTCAATGCCGGCCTCTTTAAGTCCGCCCATAAGGCGTGAATAAGATAATCCTTCCAGACGTGCTCCGGCGTTTATACGCTGTATCCACAATGCGCGGAAATTACGTTTTTTGTTGCGGCGGTCACGAAATGCATACGTTAAACCTTTTTCCCAAGTGTTTTTTGCTACTGTCCATACGTTTTTACGAGCGCCAAAATAACCTCTCGTAAGTTTCAGAATCCGTTTTCTTTTTGCTCTTGAAGCAACATGATTTACTGATCTCGGCATAATTGTAATTTTTTTGAATGTTAGCGTCACCGCTGTTTAAGATGATCTTGGATGCTAATCATTCGGTTAATAAAATGTAATAAACTCTTGCTAATTAGGATAATTATTTCAGACAAAGCAATTTTTTGATATTGTTTATATCCGCATTAGCTACCAACCCTATGTGAGTCAAATTTCTCTTTTGCTTTTTAGTTTTCTTCGTTAGAATATGACTTTTAAAAGCATGTTTTCTTTTGATTTTACCTGTTCCGGTAAGGGCGAACCTCTTTTTTGAACCGGAATTAGTTTTCAATTTTGGCATAACTTCAATTTTAAATGTTAATTATTTATCGTAAATAGTTTATTATAAGCAATTTCCTGTAAGATATAAAATTCGTTTTACATTTGTTCGGACGAGTCCGTTTTCTCGCTTTTCACTAAAACGGGTTTTGTCGTACCTCCCTTTTTTGAAACGGGAGAAATCATGATAATCATTCGTTTCCCTTCAAGTACCGGCATTTGTTCGACTTTCCCGTATTCTTCCAGGTCATTTGCGAATCTGAGCAATAAAACTTCTCCTTGCTCTTTGAACAAAATCGAACGTCCTTTAAAAAACACGTAAGCTTTTACTTTTGCTCCTTCTTCGAGAAATTCTTTTGCATGCCGTAACTTGAAATTGTAGTCGTGGTCGTCCGTCTGCGGTCCAAACCGGATTTCCTTAACGACGATTTTCAAGGCCTTCGCTTTTTGTTCTTTCTGACGTTTTTTCTGCTGGTAAAGAAACTTTTGATAGTCAATAATCTTACACACAGGCGGGTTCGCGCTCGGCGATATTTCTACCAGATCGTATCCCATATCTTCAGCCATTTGTAATGCTTTTGACGTAGGATAGACCCCGGTCGTTATATTGTCGCCGACAAGGCGTACTTCAGGAACGTTGATACGTTCATTGACCCTGTATTGTTCTTTATTACGATCGATTCTCATTAATTAAAACGTATAAAATATGGCCTCCTGTTTTTTTTTAATCTGTTGTTTCTTTTTTCCATTTGTTCATCATCTCGTCAATCTCATTCCAAATTTGCGCTGCAAAGGTAGTAATTTTAATTGGACCTTTATCACCTTCACCTTGTTTTCTTACGGAAACTTCATCATTTTCCATTTCCTTTTCCCCGACGATAAGCATATAAGGTATGCGTTTCAGCTCATTATCACGTATTTTTCGACCGATTTTCTCGTTACGGTCATCGACAGTCACGCTGATATCATTTTTTTCAAGTTCGCGTGCAACCCGGTATGCATAGTCGTTGAATTTTTCTCCGACAGGTAATACGGCCACCTGGTCGGGCGCCAGCCATAGCGGAAATTTCCCGGCGGTGTGTTCTATCAGTACGGCGACAAATCTTTCCATCGACCCGAACGGAGCGCGGTGAATCATGACCGGACGGTGTTTCTGATTATCTTCGCCCGTATATTCGAGTTCAAAGCGTTCGGGCAAATTATAATCTACCTGTATTGTTCCTAACTGCCAGCGTCGTCCGATCGCATCTTTCACCATAAAATCGAGCTTGGGGCCATAAAATGCCGCTTCGCCCAATTCGATTTTTGCCGGCAATCCTTTTTCTTCACACGCCTCAATAATAGCGCGTTCCGCTTTGTTCCAGTTCTCGTCCGAACCGATATATTTCCCCTTGTTGCCCGGGTCGCGAAGCGATATCTGCGCTTCGAACTTATCGAAATTTAAAGCTTTGAAAATGATGAAGATAATATCCATCACTTTAAGAAATTCTTCTTTTAGCTGGTCGGGGCGGCAGAAGATGTGCGCATCATCTTGCGTGAATCCCCGAACGCGTGTCAGCCCATGTAATTCGCCGCTTTGCTCATAACGGTATACCGTTCCGAACTCGGCAAAACGAAGCGGAAGATCTTTATACGAACGGGGGAATGTTTTATATATCTCACAGTGATGCGGACAGTTCATCGGTTTCAAGAGAAATTCCTCTCCTTCCTGCGGCGTATGTATAGGTTGGAATGAATCCTTACCGTATTTTTCATAATGACCGGAGGTGACGTACAGTTGCTTACCGCCGATATGCGGCGTCATAACCTGCCGGTATCCGTATTTTTTCTGAATCTTTTTAAGAAAATCTTCAAGCCGCAAGCGTAGCTGCGTACCGCGTGGCAACCAAAGCGGAAGACCTGCGCCGACACTTTGCGAAAAGGTAAATAATTCCAGTTCTTTCCCGATTTTACGATGATCGCGTTTTTTTGCCTCTTCCAAAAGCGCCAGATATTCATCGAGCATTTTCTTTTTCGGGAATGTGATGCCGTATATACGTACCAACTGTTTGCGTTTCTCGTCGCCACGCCAGTAAGCACCGGCTATACTCGTAATCTTTACGGCTTTGATATAAGAAGTATCCGGCAAATGCGGCCCACGGCATAAGTCGGTGAAATTGCCCTGCGTATAAGTTGTTATGTGTCCGTCTTCCAGTTCGCCGATAAGTTCCGTTTTATATATTTCGCCTCGCTCGCCGAACAGTTTCATCGCGTCTGCTTTTGAAATATCACGGCGTTTTATTTCTTCCTTTTTAGCTGCCAATTCGGCCATTTTAGCTTCTATCTTGGAAAATTCGGTGTCCGTCAGTGTAAAATCGTCCATGTCTACATCATAATAAAACCCATATTCAATAGCCGGGCCTATACCGAATTTTGTGCCCGGATACAATTCCTGCAGGGCTTCAGCCATGAGGTGCGCACTTGAGTGCCAGAAAGCATGTTTGCCTTCCTCGTCATCCCATTTTAAAAGCTGTATAGTCGCATCATTGCCGACAGGACGCGTTAAATCCCATATTTCGCCGTTTATTTTTGCGGCTAAAACATCCTGAGCTAATCTTGGACTTATACTTTCTGCTATCTGTATAGCCGTTGTTCCTTCAGAAAATTCTTTGACCGAATTATCCGGAAATGTAATCTTTATCATCGTTTTTAACAAATTATTTTGTTGTTCGGAGTGCAAAATTAGATGAAAATTCCGGATTTCCAAGCGCGTACGGATGAAAAAAGTTTTTTACAGCGGAAATCCTTACATTTACAAACATAAAGTCGGCAAAAATATATTTATCAATTATTAGAGGTCATCCGTTTAATGATGTTATAGGCGTCAATGATGCCGAGCTCCCCTGCTTTGCTGAGGTCCGTAATCCCTCGTTTGGTATCTCCCTGCGACAGGCGCGTAAGGCCACGGTTAAAATAAGCTTCGGCAAATTCCGGGTTACGGCGTATCGCTTCATTATAATCAAGAATTGCGGCTTTGTAGTTACGTTGCGAACAAAGCAGGTTCGCACGGTTGAAATAGGCGAATGTAAACGACGGGGCTTTCTCTATGACGGCATTGTAGTCGCGGAGTATCATGTCATATGTATACGAACGGTTGTCGCGATCCGTGATAACGGCCGGTATTCCTCCTCCTGCCGGCGTCTTGTTTACGCTATTGTTTGCATTAAACTGTATGCTCATCGCATCGGCCAGTTCATCCTGTGCAGAGTGAGCCTGTTCGTATTCCATCTGTTTATACCGGACGGCAGCGCGGTTGAAATAGGCAAGAATATCTGACGGGGCGATTTGTATGGCCTGATCGAAATTTTTTAACGCTTCCGCGAAATCCTGTACAAGCATAAAATCTATGCCTCTTCCGAAGTAATAATCGGCATTCCTGTCGTCCTTTTCTATTTTGGCGGAATATTCGTTTATGGAAGCGAAATGCGCATCTATCTGAAACTCGTTTAACGAGGCTTCCTGATTTGTTATCTGTAATTTCCAGCCTAATACATTTCGCTCATTGAACTTCTCGATGAGATTATTGTAATGAACGGTTTCATTTATCGGGTTTACTTTTTCATAATAGGTCAGTACGAACTGGGGCTGCAGGTCTATCCGGATATTTTTGTCCTGTATGCGTCCGCGTATCTCGCTTTGATATTTGCTTTTCTGTTCATCATCCTTGTCGTAGACAACCAGGCTGTTGAATTTGTTTATGTTTTTATCGGATTCTTCACGAGTATCCCGTCTTTCGGCTGATGCGACATCAGGATCATCCTGTTGCTGCTGTGACGGCTCATCGTCCGTCGGTCTGTGTTGCTGTTGATTGCCGTGCGTTCTCTCCAATTCCATCGCATACCAGTAATCTTTATCCGCTCCGTCAACATCGTTGATACTGCGTTTCGCTTCGGAACGGTTATAATATGCCGGGATAAAATTCGGATATTGCTCTATGATGATATCATAATCTTTAATAGCAGACGGATGATCGCCGGTTTGATACAGTAACAGGGCGCGGTTGTAGTATGCCATGTAATTGTCCGGTTCTAAAGATATTACAACGTCGAAATCTTCGATAGCCCGATTGTAGTCGCCTACGTGTGAACGTAATAAGCCGCGGTTAAAACGAGCTATTTTGTTATTGCCGTTCAAAGCAATAACCTGGTCGTAATCGGCCATAGCGCCGCGTAAATCGTTCAAATTATATCGAATCAATCCCCGGTTGATATAGAAACCTTCTTCACGCGGATTTAATTTTAACGCCTCGTTTAAGTCCGACAATGCTTCATTCAACCGGTTTGTCTGATAGTATAACAGGGCGCGATTCCCGTAAGAAGACGCATAATACGGATCTAATTCGATGGCTTTGTCGTAATCGTTCAGAGCCGAAATCGTATCGCCGGTTTCGGCATACAATGTGCCGCGTGCCATGTAACTGTTTGGTTCCTTGGGGTAAGTTTCGATTATTTCATCAAACAGCTGTTTGGCTTTTTCGAAATCTTTCTTTTGGATGTAGGCGATAGCAATATTGGTCATCATTGGGCGGTCATTCGGCCTGAATTCAAGACCTTTTCTGTAATCTTCGACAGCCGAATCGTATTTGCCGAGCGTTTGCCTTGCTATGCCCCGTGCGTAGTATGCCTGCACTAAAAACGGATTCTGTTGCAAGGCTAACGAGCAATCTTCTTCCGCTCCGCTATAATCGTCCAGATTCAGTTTTGCTACGGCGCGGTAATAATAAGGCTGTGCAAGCCATGGTTTGGCTCTTATCACCTGATTGAAATATTGGATGGATAAAATATAGTCCTCAAAATATAAGGCATTGCGTCCGATAGCGATTACACGGTCTGCATTTATTTGCGCTACGGAGGAGAAGACGCATAATTGTAATAATATGAGGACTGCCGTTTTTTTCATTTTTATCCGTGAGATTTTATTTTGTAACTACAGGAAATATCTCCCTTTATAATCTTATTCAGTTTGCTTTTATTCAATTGGCGCCGGATGGGCGAGATATCGTCAATAAACATGCCGCCGTCGAGATGTTCACATTCGTGCTGGACTACGCGGGCAGAGAATTTTTCCATCAGTTCTTCCTGTCCGTTGAAATCCGCATCCATGTATCTGACACGTATTTTTACCGAGCGGGATATTTTTTCCTGAATACCGGGGAAACTGAGGCATCCCTCTTCCAATGAAACGGTTTCATTGCCGAACTCCGTTATCTCCGGGTTTATCAGTACCCGTTTGAATCCTTTACATTCGGGATATATGTCGGACACCGGGTCGGCATCTATTACAAGCAGGCGGATGGAGAGGCCGATCTGAGGTGCGGCCAATCCAATACCTTCGGCATTATACATCGTTTCGAACATATCGCAGATCAGCTCTTTCAAGCCGGGATAATCCTTACCGATCGTTTCCGTTTTTTTTCTTAAAACCGGTTGACCATATGTGTAAACAGGCAGTATCATAATTGTTTAATAAAATCGTTTATAAAATAAATCGTTTTTTTTCCAGATATCCCTGCAGGATAATTATTGCACTTATTTCGTCTGCCAACGCCTTGTCTTGCCTCTTTTTTTTCTTCAGCCCTCCGTCAAGCATTGCACGGTGCGCCATTACGGAAGTAAAACGCTCATCATAATATTCGATGGGAATGTCCGGTAACGCCTTCTGCAGATGTTTTACGAAAACTTCCACATGGCGCATGTTTTCCGACGGCTCGTTATTCATCTGTTTCGGCTGCCCGACAACGAACAGGTCAACACATTCCTGCGATGTATATTTCTTCAGGTAATCGACCGCACTGCCGCTTGGGACTGTTGTCAATCCGTTTGCGATGATTTGCATCATGTCGGTGATTGCTAAACCTGTCCGTTTGCGCCCGTAATCAATTGCCATTATTCTTCCCATGCGATTGCAAAGTTACTGATTTTTTTTTAATACGCATTTGATTCGCCCTTAAACATATTTATAATCGTTACGACAATAATCTTCAAGTCAAGGAAGAACGACCAGTTTTCCAGATACCATACGTCGCGTTTTACGCGTCCCTCCATCTGTTCCAGCGTCCGTGTTTCGCCTCGATAGCCGGTGATCTGCGCCCAACCCGTTATGCCGGGTTTTACGAGGTGTCGTACCATATATTTATCTATCAGCATCGAATACTGTTCGGTGTGTTTAAGCATGTGAGGGCGGGGACCTACGACCGACATCTCCCCTAACAAAACGTTTATAAACTGCGGGAACTCATCTAAATTGGTACGTCTCAGGAAATTCCCGATTTTGGTTGTCCGCGGATCGTCTTTGACAGCCTGCAGTTTGTCCGCTTCTTCGTTGATGCGCATGGTACGGAACTTGTAACATTCAAAAATCTTACCGTATAATCCGTTGCGTTTTTGTATGAACAGAATCGGCCCTTTCGACGACATTTTAATTAATGTAGCAACAATAATATATAAAACGGGAAATACCGTTAATAATACGGCTATCGAAAACACGATGTCGAAGCAGCGTTTAAGGACGCGGTTGTATGTCGATTGCAGCGGCTCCGTCCGTATGGTTAACAACGGGACGGATTCCATCACTTCGAGGATCATGCTTTTTTTAATATCCCTGTAAAATTCGGGGATAATATAAAAGCGTATCATATTTTTCTCGGCAAAATTAAGCAGTTCGGATATCTTTTCGCTGTTTGTACCGGGAATAGTACAGTAAATCTCGTCGATTTCATTGTTTTTTACAAAGGTTTCGATTTGGTCAAGAGTACCAAGATAGTTGGGGAGGACGTCTTTCAATATGACATTGTCATCAAAAAATCCGATAATATTGAATCCGTAAGAAAGGTCGGTTTTGATGACATGATAAAGTTCCATCCCGTTTTTCCCGGCGCCGATGATAATGATGTTTTTGGCATTGTACCCTTTCCGGCGGTACGCCTTTACGATGATGCGGATTAATATGCGCCACAGAGAGAATATTAGCAATGCAGCCAAATAATACATAATGAGGAACGTCGCGAGGTCGTTTCCGACATTCAGGAAAATAAGGCAGGTCGCAAACAGAAAGATATATGTTGTGACAAAAGTGAACGAGCGTTGCACAATCTTGTCGAGAAAAACGATCGACATATGCAATTTCATCGGGACAAAATAGATGGAGAAAAAATAACAGAAATTAAGCAGCAGTATTATTTCCCGCATCTTGGGATACATTACCGACGTATATAAAGGTTCCATAAGGCGGAGTATAAGAAAAAAAACAAGGTTAAGAACAACCATATCTCCCAATCCTATAATCCACTGAATAATATATTCCTGTTTGCTGTTTCGTATCATACTTTTTCAAATCCCGCAAAGATAATACAAAATCGAATATCACACAAAAAAAAATTCATTGTTTATTTTGTATTCCTCCTGATTTTTCGCTATCTTTCTTCTGCCAAAAAACTTTTTTCATCCGTACGTGCTTGGAAATCCGGAATTTTCATGTAATTTTGCGCCTTCTATAAAGTAATATTATATGAATAAAAAGAACGCTGTTAAAATATATACGCAGGAATCACTTGAGGATATTGACGAAACAATTATAGCGGTACCTATTCTGATGGAATGCGATAAAGACGAAGATTTTTCCGACGGCGTAGAAAAAGTTGGTGACACGCTACCGATATTGCCTCTCCGGAATATGGTTTTTTTTCCTGGTGTAGCAATGCCTGTCATTGCAGGCAGGGCAAAGTCGATGCGCCTTATTCGTGATGCTGTTAAAAAGAAGACGCTCATAGGCGTCTGCTGCCAGAAAGACCCGGCAAATGAAGATCCTGGTTTTGACGATCTGTATAATGTGGGGGCGATAGCGGAAATTATGCGTGTGCTTGAATTGCCGGACGGTACTACAACGGTAATCTTACAAGGCAAGAAACGCTTCTCGCTGAAAGCTATCACAGAAATGGAACCGTATCTTACCGGCAAAATCGAACAGTTGGAAGATACCCGTCCCAAAAAGCAGGACCGCGAGCTGGAGGCACTTGCTTCAACCATAAAAGACCTGACAATAAAAATATTGTCGTCGACAACAGAGCCTCCGCGGGATTTGATTTTCTCAATACGTAACAATCAGAATATTCTTTATCTGATTAATTTCGCATCGTGTAATATTGTCATGGAAGCGGGAGTAAAACAGGAACTTCTGGCCATCAACGACCTGAAAGACCGCGCCTATCGCTTGCTGTTTATCCTGAACCGCGAATATCAGTTGATAGAACTGAAAGCGTCTATACAGATGAAAACGCATGAAGACATAAACAAGCAACAAAAAGAATATTTCCTCCAGCAACAGATAAAAGCGATCCAAAAAGAACTTGGTAGTGACAATATTAATGACATTGAGATCAGTGAGTTACGCGAAAAAGCGAAAAAGAAAAAGTGGACGAAAGAGGTGGGTGGAATATTTGAAAAAGAGATTATCAAACTCGAACGGCTGAATCCGCAATCTCCCGACTATTCCGTACAGATGCAATATGTACAGACGATCGTAAACCTGCCGTGGGGCGAATATAGCACAGACAATTTCAATCTGAAGCGCGCCGAACGGATACTGAATCGTGACCATTACGGGATGGATAAAGTAAAAGAGCGTATCGTCGAACATCTGGCGGTGCTTAAGCTGAAGAATGATCTGCGTTCGCCTATTATCTGTCTTTACGGCCCTCCGGGAGTTGGCAAGACCTCGCTTGGTAAATCCATCGCCGAAGCATTGAACCGGAAATATGTGCGGATTTCGTTGGGCGGGCTTCACGACGAAGCGGAGATACGCGGTCACAGGCGTACATATATAGGTGCAATGTTAGGGCGTATAATCGACAGTATTAAGAAAGCCGGAACGTTGAATCCCGTGTTCGTCCTGGATGAAATAGATAAAGTCGGCAATGATTTCAAGGGCGATCCGGCATCGGCATTGCTGGAAGTTCTTGATCCGGAACAGAACGAACATTTCCATGATAACTATTTGGATATAGATTACGATTTGAGCAAGGTGATGTTTATCGCTACCGCCAATAACCTGAATACGATTTCGCAGCCGTTGTCGGATCGTATGGAGCTTATTGAAGTGAGCGGGTACATAACCGAAGAAAAAATGCAGATAGCATTGAAACATCTCATACCTAAGCAGGTAAATGCTCACGGCTTATCGGCGGAAAAAATAAAATTCGACAAACATGCCGTAAGCCTTATTATTGCTTCGTATACGCGTGAAAGCGGCGTGCGCGAACTGGAGAAAAAAATTGCAAAAGTGCTGCGTAAGGTAGCGCGTAAGATCGCATCGAACGAAGATATACCGTCTGTCATCACGCCCGCGCTTGTCCGCGAATATCTCGGCATCGAAAAATATACCCCGGACAAATATCAGGGAAATGAGTATGCGGGCGTTGTAACAGGGTTGGCGTGGACGGCTGTCGGCGGAGAAATTCTTTTTGTCGAAACGAGCCTGAGTAAAAGTAAAAACCATAAACTTACCGTAACGGGTAATCTGGGAGATGTGATGAAAGAATCTGCCGTTATCGCGCTGGAATATGTACGTTCGCATGCCGGTATACTTGGGATAGACGAATCGTTGTTTGAAGATATGAGCGTCCATATTCACGTCCCTGAAGGCGCTATTCCCAAAGACGGCCCGAGCGCGGGGATTACAATGGTTACTTCCCTTGTCTCCGCTTTCACTAAACGCAAAGCACGCAAGAATCTTGCCATGACGGGCGAGATAACATTGCGGGGGAAAGTCCTCCCCGTCGGCGGTATTAAGGAAAAAATACTGGCGGCCAAACGTGCCGGAATAAAATATATCATCCTGTCGGATGAAAATAAGAAAGACATCGGCGAAATAAAACAGGAATACCTGAAAGGATTGGCTTTTACTTATGTGTCGGACGTAATG
>JAITBC010000439.1 GCA_031283785.1 Tannerella sp.
CCTGTAAAAATTCTTTGATACTGACCTGTTTTACTTTTTCTTTCCATCTTCTGCGCTTGATAACCAAGTATATACGCTTGAGGGAGTACGCGAGTGATGATGATTTTCATGAGGCTGTATCAAAAACAAATTATGCCGTGGTTCTGACTATCAAGGAAAATTTGTTTTTTACTTTTCGCAACCTCCTTGTTTTAATCATTTCGGCTGCTATACAACCCATCTCTTTGAAATCCGTGGATATTACCGTCAAACCGTTCATAATTATCTCGTTGATGGGAGATTCGTTATACGAGATTATACCAATCTCTTTTCCGATTTCAATATGTTTGGTACGGACGGTTTGAATAAAGTCAATCACTTCATCGTCCAACTGACTGTTCAGGATAATGTAAAGATCACCCGGAATTATATCCTGTTCTCTCATAACAGTGTGAATTTGGTAGATTTTACCTGTTTTCTCACAAAATTTTATGATGCCTTTTTGAGTAATATGACCGTACATACTGTTGGGAGAACAGAAAATATGCAGGGTCCGATACTTTTCCAGAATCTCTATACCCTGCATTAATCCGGTATATCCGTCATGTTCAAAATCCTGATATACAGAACCGTAGTTTCCTTTAAGCATTTCAATATTTCGGTCCAGGATAATAAGTTTCCGGTTAGGAATTTTTCGCAATAATCGAAGCACATGTTGTTGCGTATCGGCATCCGGCGGAAAATGGGGCGTTATCAGGTAATAATCGTATTTATCGAGGTTTTCATCCAAAAGCGTTTCAAACAAATTGATGTCCTGGTTGCTGGTATGTATGGTAATATCGACGTTATCGCCTATATTTGTCACAAACGATCTATATAATACCAATTTATAACTGCTCAGTTTATCAAACAGCATCAATATTTTGAGTTTTCCGGCAATATCGTTTTGTTTAACATAAAAGCCCTTACCCTGTACGGATTCGATGATTCCTTTTTCGCGCAAAATAGAATATGTCTTTTTGACCGTTTCCTTGGATATAGACAGGGTCGCGCTTAAATCATTCATGGAAGGCAAATAATCGCCTTCCGAAATATTGCCGTCTTTCATTTGCTGCAGAATGGAATCTATCAATTGTTTATAGTACGGCACCTTTGAATCTTTATCAATTAAAAAGTTCATATTTGGAATCAGTCTAAATTTATATTGCTATTTCGCAGAAAATCAATTAATTAAGGATGCAAAGGTAATAAAAAAATCATAAAAATCAAAAAAAATCGCATTTTGTTTTCATTATTCGAAAAAAAGTTTCTACTTTTGCACCACACAACACCACACTAATATCATGTGTGGGTTGTCTAATAAAAAATATAATTTAATGTACAAGAAGTCATGGTATAAATGGGAAGTGTTGGCGTTACTTTGGATCGCTTATCTTCTGAATCAGGCAGACCGGCAGGTGTTCAACGTCGTTCTGCCGCTGATAAGGGATGATTTGCAGTTGTCGGACGTGAAGGTGGGCGCCATTGCCACGATTTTCAATATGGCGTATGCCATGCTGGTGCCTGTGGCCGGATTCGCCGGAGACAGGTTTAGCCGCAAATGGATTGTGTCGTCGAGTATCTTGTTCTGGAGCGTTGCTACAATGTTCACGGGCCTTAGTAATGGCATATTCCTGCTGATACTGACACGGAGCATCGCAACCGGAGGCGGCGAAGCCTTTTTCGGACCGGCTAATTATTCGCTGCTGGCGCAATATCACGGCAAGACACGCGCTTTTGCAATGTCGTTGCATCAGACAGCTTACTATATTGGAATCATTATCAGCGGGTATGCGGCAGGATATATCGGAGAGATATGGGGGTGGCGAAGCGCATTTTACATTTTCGGCGCCATCGGAGTGATACATGGTATTGTTCTCATTTTAAGACTGAAGGACAAGAAGCAGGATACGGTGTCCGTTGTACACGGTAATACTTCAAACAATTTTCTTGAAGGATTCAGGCTGGTGTTCACTACGCCTACCGCTCTAACACTTACTTTATGTTTTAGCGGACTGATTTTTGTGCTGACAGGCTACTTGACCTGGATGCCGACATACCTGTATGAAAATTTCGGAATGAGTCTTTCCGGTGCAGGCTTCCATTCCATGTTTTATACGCATCTGGCGGCATTTGCAGGAATTATAATTGCCGGTCGGCTTTCGGACAAGCTCGGCGCCAAAAATCCTTCCTTGCGGATGATGATGCAGGGAGCCGGTTTGATAGCCGCCGTACCTTTCATTCTGCTGATGGGAAATTCCATCACGTTTCTAACGGTATCTGTCGGTTTTGCGGGATTCGGTTTTGCCCGCGCTTTCTTCGATGCGAATACATATACCGTACTCTATGACGTCATACCGGAAAAATATCATTCGTCGGCTTCCGGTGTGATGATTATGACCGGTTTTGCCGTCGGCTCGTTTGCGCCTGTTATCCTCGGATACATCAAATCGGTGGCAACATTGTCTTCCGGCATTTCCATGCTGTCCGTCATTTGGTTGTTGTGCGGATTGGCCATGATACTTACAGCCAAATATTTGGTGGTGATGTAAAAAGTATGCTGTCATAAAAAGATGGCAATCAGGAAGAAAAGTTGTATTTTTGCAAAATGAAAATAACAATCATACTCCATTGTCCCGATTGCCAAGGTACAAAGAT
>JAITBC010000454.1 GCA_031283785.1 Tannerella sp.
ATAAATATTAAAATACTTTCCCCGGCAGGGACAATATACGACGGCGAGGTACGGCATGTGACTTTCCCCGGAGAAACGGGATCTTTTGCGGTGTATCCTTCGCATGCGCCCATCATATCTACACTGGTAAAAGGAAATATCGTATGCTTCACCGAAAACGAAGAAAAACAAATATTTCCCATATGGAACGGATTTGTTGAAGTACTGAATAATCGTGCTACGGTTTGTGTGGAACGATTGTCGGAACATAGCAATAACAACAGACAAAGCGAATCATAAAAAAAAGCAGGAATCATGGATAAAGCATATAATAAAAAAGAGGCATGGACAGTTGTACTTTTCGGCATCATTATATTCGGAATTATCGAAATGGTTTTTATTCGCGTCGTTTTCCCTTCGTATTATACAAATTTTTTACTGCTTATTCCCGTTTATTTCCTGATATTAGGTGTCGGTGTGCTGTTGATTTTGTCGCGTATGAGGCGGAAAAGGCTTCATCCGGGAAGGGCTGTTGCCAGACTTATGTTGTTTAATGTTTCACAGATGATAGTTTCGTTTTTATTGCTGGTGGGATATTACTATTTTTTTGATGTACGGGAGCATACAGTGTTGTTTACATTCAGTGTTTTTTATATTTTCTTTATGGGTATAAAAATGTTTATACTTTATAACATTGACCATCAACGTAATATTGACATAAAAAAGAATAAGCATGCAGGCGATAATAAATAAACAGATAAGAGCGTTTGTCTTTTTTTTGGCGGTATTATCCGTCACTGCGAATGTGTATGCGGCAAAATTGCCCGGCAGCGATATTAACCCTAAGGAAATAATCTTCGAACATATACAGGATGCTTATTGGTGGCATATTACAACGATCAACGAACATCATATATCCGTTTATTTGCCGGTGATTATTTATTCATCCTCAAGCGGTTGGAATATTTTCATGTCTTCGCATCTGGAACACGGACATAAGTACATGGGGTTTTATATTCCCGGCGAAGGGCGATACGCCGGCAAAATCGTGGAAACCGCTGCAAACGGAGCGGAAATACGTCCGGTTATGGATATATCCGTTACTAAAACGGCCTTGGCGATGCTGATTAACTCGGCCGTCATGCTTGTGATATTTTTATCCGTCGCCGGTTGGTACAGGCGTAAACCCGGATATTCGGCGCCGGGAGGATTCGTCGGTACGATGGAGATGTTTGTTATGAGTATTGAAGATGACCTCATACGGGAAAGTATAGGCAAAGATTATGCACGTTATTCACCCTATCTGCTGACGGCGTTTTTCTTTATTTTCATAAATAATATAATGGGGTTGATTCCGGTTTTCCCCGGCGGGGCAAATGTGACGGGCAATATTGCTGTGACCCTTGTTTTGGCTCTCTGTACAATGCTTGCCGTTAACCTGTTTGGGAACAAAGAATATTGGAGGGAAATCCTCTGGCCTGACGTACCTTTATGGATGAAAGCGCCTTTTCCTTTAATGCCCCTGATAGAACTGTTCGGCGTAATATCCAAGCCGTTTGCCTTGACTATACGTCTTTTTGCCAATATAACGGCAGGACATGCCGTTATATTAGCTTTGACGTGCCTTGTGTTTATTACCGTGAAAATGGGAACTGCCATGAACGTGGGAATGACGGTGTTTTCTGTTATTCTGTCTGTTTTTATGAGTTTCATGGAAATTCTGGTCGCATATATTCAGGCATACGTTTTCACGATGTTGTCGGCCGTATTCATCGGCCTTTCACGTCAGGAACATGAAGACAAGCGCACCGGGAAAAAGTTCAAAACTACGTAACAAAGAGATATTTATACATATTTTATAACTTAATAAATTGGAAATTATGACACTATTAAACATTTTGCTGCAAGCAACAGCAAGTTTAGGTACTTTAGCTGCTCCTATAGGTGCAGGACTCGTAGTAATCGGGGCTGGTCTGGGTATCGGAAAAATCGGCAGCAGCGCAATGGAAGCAATTGCACGCCAACCCGAAGCATCAAGCGATGTTCGGATGTCGATGATCATTGTAGCAGCATTGATAGAAGGCGCGGCCCTGTTTGCAATCGTGGTTTGTCTTATGGCTTTAGGTTAATATTATCGGTATGTCACTGTTAACTCCAAGTTTCGGGCTTTTATTCTGGATGGTCATATCCTTTGCCGTTGTTTTCGGTATTTTGGCGAAGTTCGGGTTTCCCGTCATCACGAAAGCCGTTAATGAAAGGAGGGATTATATCCGGCAATCTCTCGATAAGGCTGACGAAGCAAACCGTGTGTTCGATAGCCTGAAACAACAATCCGAAGAACTGATAGAAGAATCGAAAAAACACCGGCAGGAAATGATCCGTCTGGCTACCGATGAAGCGAACCGGATAATACAAAAGGCTAATGACGAGGCATTAAGGCAGAGACGGGAAAGACTGGATGAAACTCTCCGCCTGATTGAACTGCAAAAACAGAAATCTATCGGAGAGATTCGTGCACAGGTTGCTTTACTGTCGGTCAATATTGCGGAAAAGATATTGCGGCGCAGGCTTGACGACATGGAGAATCACGATCAACTGACAGCGCAGTTTCTGGATGAGATTGAAGATTCCTGCATCATGAAAAACTAACGGGTTGATTGATAATGAACGAGGGATTAATTTCAAAACGGTACGCAAAAGCGTTATATTCTCACGCATCGGACATGGGCGAAGAAACGCTGCTGTATCACAGGATGCAGATACTGGAGGCTCTTTTGTATAAAATGCCGGAATTTAAAGCGTATATAAAATCGCCCTTGATTTCCGTAAAGGAAAAGATTCGCCTGTTAACAAATGCGACCGGTAAAAATCCCGAACAGTCGTATCTTGATTTTATAAACCTTGTTATCGCAAATCGCCGGAGCGACATGCTGCTGCTGATGACGCTGAGTTTCCAGCGGTTATACCGCCTGAAGAAACATATCAGCGTCGTTCATCTTATTTCTGCAAAAAAACTGTCCGGCAAGGCCATAGAACGCATACGACGCCTCACGGAACGGAAGACACAGGGGAAAGTGGAATTTTCCACACATATTGACCCGTCAATCGACGGAGGATTTATTTTCCGGTTAAACGATGTCCGTATCGATGCTTCGGTGAAAGGACAGCTTGAGCGGATCAACAGGCGGTTAGCGCAAATAAACAAATCTATTATGTAGCGGATATTATTAAAAACATCAAAGAATACAATTTTTACTATGACGGACAATATAAAAATAAGCGAAGTATCCGAAATACTGAAAATGCAGCTCGACGAAATAAACGTGAAGATGTCGTTCGACGAAGTCGGTACCGTTCTGCAGGTGAGCGACGGTGTCGTCCGCATATATGGGCTGAACAATGCCGAGGCTAACGAACTGCTGGAGTTCGAAAACGGCATCAGGGGAGTCGTTATGAATCTGGAGGAAGACAATGTAGGAGCTGTTCTTCTGGGACCTACGGACGAGGTGAAAGAAGGATTCACCGTAAAGCGAACGGGGGAAATAACATCTATCGACGTCGGCGAAGGGATGCTCGGACGTGTCATCGATCCGCTGGGCGAACCGCTTGACGGTAAAGGATTGATTGGAGGCGAACGATTCCGTATGCCGCTCGAAAGAAAAGCGCCGGAAGTGATATTCCGTCAACCTGTAAACCAACCGTTGCAAACCGGTATAAAAGCTATCGATGCAATGATTCCGATAGGTCGGGGGCAACGTGAGCTGCTTATTGGCGACCGTCAGACGGGAAAAACCGCAATTGCGATTGATACCGTTATAAACCAGCGTATAAATTACGAGAAAGGAGATCCGGTATATTGCATATATGTAGCGATAGGTCAGAAAGGCTCTACAATAGCATCGGTCGTGAATACATTAAACGGGAAGGGAGCGATGGATTATACGATCGTTGTAGCCGCTACCGCATCCGACCCCGCTGCCATGCAATATTTCGCACCTTTCGCCGGCGCTGCCATAGGAGAATATTTCCGCGATACCGGACGCCATGCGCTTGTTGTATACGACGACCTGTCGAAACAGGCGGTTGCCTATAGAGAGGTTTCACTAATACTCCGCCGTCCCTCCGGACGTGAAGCTTATCCCGGCGATATCTTTTACCTGCATTCGCGACTTCTGGAACGCGCGGCAAAAATAATAAGCCGGCAAGAAGTTGCCGAAAAGATGAATGACCTGCCCGAATCTTTGAAAGGTAAGGTGAAAGGAGGCGGATCGCTTACGGCGCTGCCTGTTATCGAAACACAGGCAGGCGATGTTTCCGCTTATATACCGACGAACGTTATTTCCATTACCGACGGACAGATATTTCTTGAAAACGATTTGTTTAACCAGGGCGTACGTCCGGCTATTAACGTAGGTATTTCTGTGTCGCGCGTCGGAGGAAGCGCTCAGGTGAAAGCCATGAAACAGGTGGCGGGTACGCTTAAACTCGACCAGGCGCAATATCGCGAATTGGAATCGTTCACAAAGTTCGGCAGCGACCTCGACCCGATCACGGCTTTTACTATCGACAAGGGACAGAAAAATACGCAACTGCTGATACAGTCGCAATATGCTCCCATGCCGGTTGAAGAACAGATTGCCGTGCTTTATTGCGGCACGAGGGGGCTTCTTAAGAATGTCGAAGCAAGCCGTGTTCATGAATTTGAACAGATGTTCCTCTATCTTCTCCGGAATGATCATCGGGAAGATATTCTGGAGCCTTTGCAAAAAGGTATCCTCGATGATAATGTTGCAGCTGCTATCGAATCGTGTGCGGCGAAAATAACAGGAGGCAGTGACTCTTAAAATATATTTATGGCGGCGTTTAAAGAAATAAAGAAAAGGATAAACTCTATAAAAAGCACCCGTAAAACTACTTCGGCGATGAAAATGGTATCATCGGCCAAATTACATAAGGCCGAAAGTATGATATCGAATATGCTCCCGTATGCGGAATCGTTGCATCGTATAACGGAGGTATTGCTGACGGACGGTTATACGGTGCGGCAACCGGCAGAGGATGTTTATTCGGTCGCGCTGAGTAGTGAACGCCCCCTCAGAAACGTCGCTATTGTTGCTTTCGCATCCGATTCTTCCCTGTGCGGGGCTTTCAATTCGAATGTCTCACGCGAGTTGCGTGATGTTGTTGACCGTTACAGGAAATCACTGGCGGATGAAAACATTTTTGTTTATACGGCAGGCAGGAAAGTGTATGATGCTGTCGGGAAAACGGATATTGCTATCGCCGGAAACTTTGAAAACCTTGCCGGCAAACCGGATTATAATGTCATTGCCGATTTCGCGGATTCATTAATCAGACGGTTTGAAAACAGGGAAATAGACCGTGTGGAGATGATTTATCATCATTTCAAAAGTGCAGGTTCGCAACGCCTCATCAACGAACGGTTATTACCCGTCGCTATTCCCTTGAGGACGGATACACAGGGACGGAAACAGGAGGACGACCGTGCAGATTATATAATTGAGCCGTCACGCGAAGAAACACTCAAAGTTCTGATGCTTAAGAGCCTCAAGTTGAAGTTATATACAGCGCTTTTGGATTCCAATGCTTCGGAACACGCCGCCAGAATGATTGCCATGCAAACGGCAACAGACAATGCGGACGATCTCATCGGCGAGCTGACGGTCGAATACAATAAATCGCGCCAGCAAGCGATAACAAACGAACTTTTAGATATTGCCGGCGGCAGCATGTGACATATGGTAAAAACGGTATGCGTATATTGCTCTTCAAGTGATAAAATAAACAATGTATATGCCCAAGACGCGGAAACGTTAGGCGCTTTTCTGGGACAACGAGGCATGAAAGTAATCAACGGCGCAGGCGGCATAGGGCTTATGCGTATCGTTTCCGACGCCGTATTGTCGGCAGGAGGTACGGTGACAGGGATAATTCCGCATTTTATGGTACGCAACGGATGGTGTCACCGGCATCTGACGGAAGTGATACGTACGGAGACGATGCACGAACGCAAAAAGATAATGGCCGATCTGTCGGATGCCGCAATAGCGCTTCCCGGAGGATACGGCACCCTCGAAGAATTGCTTGAAATTATCACTTGGCGGCAATTAGGATTATACCGTAATCCGGTGATTATTCTCAATACGAATCATTATTACGATCCGTTACTCGAAATGTTCCGCCGCGCAGCCGAAGAAAAATTCCTTCGCGAAGAAGATGCTCGAATATGGTATGTAGCGCGTACGCCCGAAGATGTTATGACGATAATAGACAATTTTGCAGGTCAACCGGCTCCGTCTTTGTGAATCGAACCGGTCCGTCATCGGCAATTATCGGTCTTGCCCATATCTTTCCCGCATTGTAAACGCACATCAATATTGTCCCCGTATGCTTTTGAGCGGAAACGGCGGACATCCTTCCTGCATATATGTAAACGTCTATACCTTTATAATCCCGTAGCCTTCATCCATACTTCGGCCATAAGCTGGCGTCCGGGCAAGTCGGGATGTACGCCGTCGCCGGACCAATAAGTTGCGGGAGCGACTTTTACGGCTTCATCAAATGCAGACTGAAACGGAACAAATACTGCATCCAATTCTCCTGCAAGTTTCTTAAGCGAAACCCTGTATGCATCAAACATCGGGAACCAGGCGTCGTCATTGATGGCAGAACCGCCTCTTAGTGTAAACGGCTCACAAAGAACAAGTTGTGTCTTAGGGAGTTTTTCTATTGTATATTTCAACAAATCGCGGAGGTCATTCTCATATTTTTCAACAGTTCCCTTATAACTGCCGTTAAGCGTATGCCAGTAATCGTTAACGCCGATAAGAATACTCAGGACATCCGGCATAAAAGCAAGCGTATCGACCTCCCAACGTTCACGTAACTGGAAAACTTTATTCCCGCTTATGCCGCGGTTATATATTTTTGGTTGTATATCCGCACGTTTATGAAGAATAGAAGTCGCCGTAAAAAGAGCATACCCCATTCCTAACTGGTCTGCATTATTACACGTTATGGAATCCCTTTTACGTCCGCAATCCGTAATGGAATCGCCCTGAAAAAGGATAACAGAATCCTTTTTTAAGGCGATTTTTTTAGCGTTCACTACATGCTGTTCGTTAACAACTGCTTTGGCAATATTCGGAATAATTGCCATACCAACCCCTGCAAAGGTCGCTTTTTTCAGAAAAGTTCGTCTTGTATTCATCGTATTTATAATTATAATTTGCATCAAAAGTACATGAAAAATCCGAATTTTAAATACATGAAATGAAAAAAAAATTTGTATATCGAAAACAGGACGATTTTTCAATTACGAATCTTGTCAATTACGAATCTTGTCAATTACGAATTACGAATTACGAATTACGGACGAATACGCAGTCAATCGTCATTTTTCATTCTTAATTTTTCATTCTTAATTGACCGCGCGGCGGTGTGCCGATAGCAAACCCCATCTATGATCATGTCCTGACGGACGACGGCCGTGTGGCACGCAAGTTCATATCCGCCATTACCGGCGAGGAAGCGGCAGAACTCTCCTTCGCCCCGCAGGAATACAACCCCGCCATCTCGGATTAAGCTCCGAGCATTTCGTATTAAGCTCCGAGCATCTCGTATTAAGCTCCGAGCATCTCGTATTAAGCTCCGAGCATCTCGTATTAAGCTCCGAGCGTCTCGTATTAAGCTCCGAGCGTCTCGTATTAAGCTCCGAGCATCTCGGATTAAGCTCCGAGCATCTCGGATTAAGCTCCGAGCGTCTCGTATTAAGCTCCGAGCGTCTCGGATTAAGCTCCGAGCGGGCTTCACAGCGTCTTGCCGGACAGTATGGAATCCAAAACGACGTTGTACGGCAAGCCGTTGAAAGTGCAGTAACTGCATGAATATGGGTCTGCCGTTACTCATTAACAGATTTGTATAATAATGGTTGTCAATTTGTAACATAGTCACTTTACCTTTGCGCTGAAATCGAAAAACAATGAAGTGCTTATTTATTAATGTGTGAAAAATTATTTTATGAACCCCATTATTATATACAAGTACGCGGTGGAGAAAAAGCCGGCCGGTGCTGTTGCGCCTGAAACAAATCAAACGACTTTACCTCACAAGACTTTAATGCGTTCTATTTTATTTACTTCCGGCGCTGTTTATTCCGATAGGCAATGCCCACCGTGGACTTTAATGCGTTCTATTTTATTTACTTCCCATTCCTTCTCCTTTTTGTTATTTTTTCTTATCCCAAACACAGATCTTTACACAAAAAACCTTTACCTTTGCCGGAAATAGAAAAATTTCAGCCGTACAAGATGAATTTATTGGAGCAGAAATTAGTAGCCGGTATACTCCATGACGACGAGTCTGCCTTTTGTGAACTGTATGCCATGTACAGGAACAGGCTGCTTTTTTTTGCCATGAAATTTCTTAAATCGCAGGAATTAGCAGAGGATGTTTTTCAGGATGCATTTGCCTCCGTATGGTTGAATCGCCGCTTCCTGAACCCGAACAGGCCGTTTGCTCCCTATATTTACGCCATTGTCAAAAATCGTGTCCTGAATCTGCTGGCCGACATGGACAGGGAACAGGAAGTGAAAAATGCGATTTTTTCGCAGGCTGTTGATTTCGACAACAGCACGCACGACGGGATTATGGACGCCGATTTGAATAATCTGTTCAAAAAAGCGCTGGAACAGCTGACAGCGCAGCAAAAACGTGTTTTCGAAATGAGCCGGCTGGAAATGAAATCGCACCGGGAAATTGCCGGCATATTGCATATTTCCGTCCATACCGTCCAGCAGCATATCTCCGCCTCATTAAAAATTATCCGCTCCTACCTGCGCAAATATGCGGACATACACGCCGATCTCTTTTTACTGCTGCTCCTGTTAAATGGTTGACAGGTAACTATTCCCGTGCGAACGCAACGTGCAGGGTGCACGGGACTGCCGGCAACACGGAAAGTTAAAGATTGTTTTACGGAAAGTTAAAGATTGTTTTCATATCCCAGATGAGCCGCCGTTGTTTGTATTCTATATATGGAACAGGAAAAAACAACAAATACAGGCGAAGTGCTGAACGACCGGTTAAACCGGTATATCAACGGTTTGTACACTCGTGCGGACGTAGAAGCCTTGCGGGAGGCTATGGCACGCGGCGAAGGATATGAACAGACAGGCGAAGCCATGGACAGAGTATGGGAGGAATACAGCGACGTCCCGACGCCGTTGCAGCAGAGGCAATCCAGAGACGAAGCCCGGCAGTTGTTGAAACGCCTCCGCCGACGGGAAAAACACGTTTCTCTTCGCCGGATATGGAAATACGCCGCAGCGGTGTTGCTGATACTTGCCTGCGGGACGGGTTATTTCCTTTCTTCCGGCAGGACGAATGACGAAATTCCCTGTACGACCGTACGGGTGGCACACGGGAAACAGGAACGGCTCACCCTGCCCGACGGTACGAAAGTGATTCTCAATGCCGGAACGGCTTTCTCCTGCCCGCAGTCCTTCCGCGGCGAAAAACGAACGGTGCAACTCGACGGCGAAGCCTTTTTCGATGTCGCCCGGAACCGTTCCAAACCCTTTGTCGTGCAAACCGGAGACGCCGACATCGAAGTACTGGGCACGTCATTCAACGTGAAGGCATATGGCGAAGACGAGTTTATTGCCGTCACCGTCGAAAGCGGGAAAGTGAAGGTCAACATGGAAGACGCCATGATGCAACTGCTGCCGGGCGAACAGCTCTTTTTCGATAAAATCGGTAACGAGGTTTACCGCAACCGTGAAAACACCGGAAAAACAAAATCGTGGATATCCGGATATCTGTATTTCAATAAAACGCCTGTCCAGAGCGTGATCAATGAATTGATGCGGCGATACGACTGCGTCATCGAATTTGAAGGCGGCAAAATACCCGGCGAATACCTCTCCGGAGTGCATGACAACAAGACGCTGGAGGCCGTCCTGAACTCGATCCACTACACGACGGGCATCAAGTACCGGAAAGAAGAAAACGGTAAAATCGTGCTCTACGAGAGTAAATAAAACAGATTGTTTAACCTTAAAAATCAAATCCTATGGACACTTCATGACATCAGAAAAGAAAAGAGGGGAAAGCGAAAACCGCACTCCCCCTCCCCGTTGACCCCGTTCCATACCGCAAGAATGGACCCTTCGGTACGGGAACAGACAAAAAAAACAGTTACTTAAATTAACATGCTCTATTTAAATTGCAAATCTATGAATAATAATAATATCAGACAAATAACAGGGATAAAATACTGGAGTTACCTTCTTTTCGTCCTCTTAACGGTATTGAGTGTACAAAACCTGTCCGCTCAGTCGCCGGGACCGAAAAACGTAACGGTGAACGTGCAAAATCAACCCCTTGGAGAGGTGCTCGAAGATCTTTCCGGACAGACGGGGCTGAAATTCTTCTACAGTGAAAGCGTGGTAAGCGGCAAAACCGTCACGCTCAAATTCTCAAACGCGTCTGTGAACGCCGTGCTGAGCGAAATCAGCCGGCAGACGCAACTCAACTTCAGCCGCGAAAACAACACCATCACTCTCAGCACGCAGACACGGGCGCCGGACAGCGCCCCGGCAGGCGCTCCGCGCAGGGTGAAAGGCATTGTAATTGACGAATTCGGCGAATCGGTAATCGGGGCGAATGTGGTGGAAAAGAACCGTACCTCGAATGGCGCCGTCACGGCTGCCGACGGCAGTTTCAACCTGGAACTTTCGCCCAACTCCGTCATTGCCGTTTCCTACATCGGCTATGCCACACAGGAGATTAACATCGGAAACAGCATTGTAATCAACGTGCAGTTGAAGGAAGACACCCGAACGATCTCCGAAGTGGTCGTCACGGCGCTTGGTCTCAAACGCGAAGAAAAGGCGCTGGGCTATGCTACGCAAAAGGTGAGCGGAGAACAGTTTGACAAGGTGAAAGGCGCCAATATCGCGACCAGTCTTACAGGGAAAATATCCGGACTGACCATCCTCAACTCCACTGAATTTATGCAAAGTCCTACCATCCGCCTCCGGGGAGAAAGCCCGATTTTCATTCTGGACGGCGTACCCACGAATGTTTCTTTAGCCGATTTGAATCAGGATGACATCCTGAGTATCGACGTACTGAAAGGAGCGACGGCTTCCGCCCTCTACGGCTCGCGGGGTGGAGGAGGAGCTATCATGATTACTACGAAAAAGGGCGGTAAAAAAGGATTTTCCATATCGGTTAACACAAGCAACATGTTCTATATGGGAGAACTGGCCATTCCGGAAACGCAACCTTCTTACAGCGCCGGATATGGAGGCAAATACAATACGGACGACGAAGTCTGGGGCGACAAACTCGATGCCGGCCGCATGTATTATCAGTGGGATCCGGCAACGAAACAAATGAGTGCCGCGCCCGTAGAACTGGTATCCAAAGGAAGGGATAACTTTAAAAACTTCCTGGTTCCCAGCCTGATTACGAACAGTACGGTGAGCGTATCCCAGCATGGTGAAAACGGAAGCGTCCGTTCATCTTTCTCTTACCTTTATAATAAAGGGCAATATCCGAATACCTATGCCAACCGGTTCCGCTATACGGTAGGAGGAGAAATGAAACTGGGAGAGAAAGTATCCGTCGAAGGGACGATGGGATTTACCAAAACCCTTTCGCCCAATACTGCCGGGTATGGATATACGAATCAGGGTTATATCTATAACATTCTGGTCTGGACGGGTACGGAGTATGATTTGAGGGATTACAGGGACTACTGGATCAAAAAGGATGAACTGCAAAACTGGCATTATAACAACTGGTACGATAATCCTTACCTGATGGCCTATGAAAAACTGAACGGAATAGACAATAACAGGACCAATCTCATGCTTTCGGCCAACTGGCAGATACTTCCCTGGATGAAGGCTACCCTGCGTTCGGGAGG
>JAITBC010000092.1 GCA_031283785.1 Tannerella sp.
TTATCTGAAGCATATAAAACGCGCCTTTGTCGCGGCAATCAGGCTTTATATCGACGGCGAACTCTATTTCTACGGGACGTCCCATCTCTTTTTGTCCGATTTCGAGCAAGGCATTAAGCGTTTCGCTCAAAGGGAACATGTCGTATTGCAGGATATTTGCGAACGACAATATTTTCCTGCCTCCCGGATAGTAGCCGTCGCGTATGATCTGATCCTGTGGGTCGTAAGTGGAGACAATATATTTCAGTATGCCGTCGTGGTCGGCATCTTTGACGGATAATTTGACCAGGTTGAACGCGTCGTTAGCGGTCAGTTCGAGGGGCGAGTCTTTCATGTCCAAAGCCAGGAAGTGTGTTTGCGTTTCGCGCAGTGCGAAATCAGGCGTACTCATTTGCAGGATGTTATGCGGATGCCGGGGCGAGAACCTCAACGTGACGCCCCCGTCGACGACATATTTTCCAAGTCCGAGGGCGATGTTGGCGATTCCGTCTTCGGTTTTTTCATTCCCTATCGGGTAGAAATTGAGGGATTTTGCCACTCCGCTTATTGTCGGGTACAAATGATTCCCGTATTGGCGTCCGACGACTTCCTGCAGTACGATTGCCATCTTTTCGTTTTCGATCAGGTTGCCGGTAGCCGTCATATACGCCTTGCTGTCTTTATAGAATACGGAAGCGTAAACGCCTTTGATGGCGTCGCTTACCGATTGAAGCATCTCGTTTTTGTCGGATAAGTTTGGCGCCATATATGTCGAATATACACCGGCAAACGGCTGGTAATGAGCATCTTCGAGCAGGCTTGAGGAGCGGATTGCGACCGGGCGGCGGATGACCTCGAAAAATGCCGTCAGGTCGTCGACAAGTCGTGCAGGCAGGTCTGCATGCACGAAATGCCGCAGTATTTCATCGTCTCCGATATCGCTTAATGCCGCCGAATACAGGTTGTTTGTTTCCATAAATTCATCGAATATATCAGTGCATAAGACGACTGTTTTCGGGATGTTTACGGAAAAATTATCTTTCTCCAGGCGAGGGTAGCGTTTTATCATAGCGCCGATGAATGCAAGCCCGCGCCCTTTACCTCCGAGCGACCCGTCGCCTATGCGTGCGAAGTTACTGTATTCGTCGAACCGTTCTTTCTGGTATACGGCTACTACGCCGAAATTTTTCATCCGGCGGTATTGCACGATGACGTCGAAGATGAACTGCCGGGCTTCGTCCATATCCTTATACGCGCTCACATCCACCTGTTTCAGCAGTTCTGCCGGCGGGAACATCGCCCGCGAATAGAAAAAGCGGGAGAAATGATTGCGTGAAAGGTGATATCTCAGCGAATCGTCGGGGATTTTCATGATTTTGTTCTGGAGATCTTTCAGGTCTTTTATGCGCATAATCTCCTCTTTCGTTTGGGGATCGAGGATGACGAAGTCGCCGAATCCGAAGCGTTGCATGATTTTCTTTTTCAGTTCGCGCGCGTACGTTTTCGATTGTTTGCAGATGAATGATGCGCCTGTTTCTTTTGCGTATTTCATGTTTTCCTGTTCGGACGATTCGAGTATGACGGGTACAGGCCCTCCTTCTCTACGCGCATAACGGCAGAATTTATACCCGGCTACGGGGTCGTTCTCGTTGTCGTGCGTGAAACTGATATCCGATATGATGCCGAGTATATTATCCTTGTAATCGCCGAATATGCGCATGGCCTCTTCATACGTTCGCGCCAGCATGATTTTCGGGCGTCCACGCATGCGTAGCGTTTTCTGGTGTTCGTTAAGCGCCTCTTTGGCAAACTCCCGGCTTTGCTCAAGCACAAATTTATACAGGTGCGGCAGGGTGGAAGAATAAAAACGGATGGAATCTTCGACAAGAAGTATGATCTGCACCCCCACGCTTTTCGTGTCGTCGGGGGCGTTCATTTTGTCTTCTATCAGTTTGATGATTGCCAGCAGCAGGTCCGGGTTGCCTAACCAGCTGAAAACATAGTCGATGGCGCTGAGGTCTTCATTTGCGATACATTTTGATACTTCACGCGAAAAAGGCGTCAGTACGACAATCGGTATTTCCGGGTAGCGCCGTTTGATTTCCTTAGGCGTCCCGAAGATGTCGCGGTCGACCATGTTAGGCATAAAGATGATAAGGTCGAAACTCAGATTTCCGAGTTCGTTCAGCGCCTCCTCTTCCGTCGTCGCCTGCGTAAATCGCGGCGGATAGCGCAGCGTTAAGGAGGTGTACTCGTTAAAAATCTGTTCGTCGACGCGCCCGTCGTCTTCGAGCATGAACGCATCATATTTTGTAGCGATAAGCAATACGTTGTAGATGCGTTTATGCATCAGGTTTGCAAACGATGTATCCTTGAACGCTACGTGCCTGAATTCCTGTATGTTACTCATAATTAATTATAAAACTGAATATTTGTATTGCAAATGTAAGAATAATATGTACATTTGCAACCCTTTTCTGAAAGAATAAAATTTGAAATAAAGAGAGTGATATGTAGAATATTTTGGGAGTGCTTTTCTTGATTCCAATGGAGAATATTTTTAAAGTAAGAGAATTAAACGCTTGTCGTAAAGATGTGGCGGATGTTAGCGCCGCTTTTGTTTATTATGAAATAGAAGCGGGGGAGGAAATCGGCAACCATGCATTGCCGCTGCATTTTATCTTTTTTGTCCTTGAAGGGGTGATGGAAGTGAGTTACAATCAGTTTGAAAATCACCGGTTTGAGACAAATGAAATGCTATTCCTGTTGCGTTCGTCTTCCGTTAAAGTCAGGACGTTGAAAAACGTAAAACTTTATGTGATGTATTTCGACAAACTTATGTCGTCTTCGTGCGACAGGCAGTTGTTTAAGACATATCTGCCGTATGCGGAAAAATCCGTTTATGACTTCCGTCCGGTTGCTATTCCTGCTCCGGTGCGCGTTTTTCTCGAACAGACACTGTATTTTCAGAACCTGAAAGTCGATTGCAGCCATTTCAATGCGCTTAAACAGCATGAATTTTTCTTATTGTTACATTATTTCTGTGCGCGCGAGGAGGTTGTCGCTCTTCTTTCCCCGATGATGGGAGAGTCGATGGATTTCAGGAATAAGGTGCTGGAGAGCTATCCCAAAGTTGACGGCAGGAGTGTGACCAAGTTTGCCGGTCTTGTCGGGATGGGACGTAAGACGTTCGACAAGCGTTTCCGTGAGGAGTTTAATACTTCGCCGGCAAAGTGGATGCAACAGGAGACGGCAAAACGGCTGCGGTTATATCTGTCGGAATCGGGCGTTACGATCTCGGATGCAATGGATAAGTTTTATTTTAATTCGCCCGGACATTTTAATCGTTTTTGTCATCATTATTTTCATGCGTCGCCGGGTGCAATTGCCAGGGAGGTTAAAGCATCGATACGTAAAAAAGACAAAAGCCAGGATATGGATTGAGCCGGCAACTGTCTTATTATCGATTATGAACTATTTTATTAATGTAGGCGCGTACATCAATAAAATAATAGATATGGTATATAGACAAATTTAATGCTAATTATTAGTGCAAAAACATAATAATGCTAAAATATTTGTTTGATTTGAAAATGTTATTTATATTTGTAGCGAGATTTTACGATGAAATCGTAGAGTTTTCAACAACGGCACGATGAAAGCGTTTATTGTGCGTAAAAAAACAAAATTTCATGTGATGCAAAAGTCCGATACTTGTGTTTTAACGTTTAAAAGAGGTAATTTTGCAATTATTTTGCTCATGTTTTGTCAAAATAGCAAAAATGAGAATAAATTTATCCGAAAAGGTAATAATAATTCGCAAAAAGGCTGCATTTTTGTGGCGAATAAATCAGTGGATTTAGCGGCTTTGCGGTAATTGTTTTTGGTGAAATCGTTTTTTTTGTCTTTTCGGCATTTTTTAGTGTTGTTTTGTACGTAAAAGTAATAATTTTGTCTTGTAAAGTGAGTTTTTTGTATGTTAATATGTTTTTTCTGAAAAATAGCGATCATATTGCGGAGCGGGATAAGAATCTTTCCCGGCTTTCCGGTTGCTGTTGATATGGATTGAAAAAGGTAAGAAAAGAGGTGAACGAATCCTCGGAAATAAAATAAATAATTGTAATGATGACAGGCGATACTTTGGTTGTATAGCGGCTTAATGCCTCGATCCGGAGTTTTCCCCGTCATAAAATGTGAGAATATGAAAAAGATAGCATTGTTGATGTTTTTTTTGTTGTTTGCGGTGAAATCGGAGCTGTTGGCGCAAGACATGGCGTTGAAAACGAACCTCCTGTACGATGCTACAACAACGATAAATATTGGATACGAAGTGGCTTTGAATCGTAAAACCACTTTAGACATCTGGATGAATTACAACCCGTGGTTATTAGGCCATAAATGGGTTGGAATAGAAGACGCCGGTAATGCTTTCGTGGAGAAACGGGATACACGGTTAAAACATTTCCTGTTTCAGCCGGAGATTCGTTGGTGGGCATGCGAAAAGTTTAACGGGCATTTTTTCGGAGTGCATGCTCATGGAGGAGTTTTTAGTGTAGGAGCGTTAAAAATGCCGTTTGGAATGGGCGATTACGGACTGGGTGAATATCCGGTTGAAATGACGACCGGCGACGGATATGTTGTGAAAGGTATACAGTATAAGAAAGGGACAAGCCCCTATAAAGGGCTGGTAGACAAGTTCGGGGAAGATTATGCGAGGAACCAGATGCTTTATGCCAATGCGGACAGGGACGGCATCTATACCAACAGTTTTGAAGGATGGTTTGCCGGGCTTGGCGTTTCGTACGGATATCATTGGATATTGTCTACGAGGGTTAGCATGGAGTTCACGGTTGGTATGGGCTATGCATATCTGAGTTATGAGAAACTTCGCTGTACGAGTTGCAAACAGCCCGTCGGAGAAGAGAACGTTCACTATATCGGCCCGACGCGTGCGGGACTGTCGTTAGTGTACATGCTTAAGTGAGTATAAATCAGGAATGATATAATTGGAGTTGAAGATTTAAAATTAAAAATATGAATAAAATAAGTTACATAACGATTGTACTTGGTATTTTTCTTTGTTTTCCGGTCAGTGCGCAGCGCCAGGAGTTAGGCAATACGCGTAACAGGTCGGCAAAGCAGGACTCTTCTGCTCCAGAAGCCGGCGGCGGGAACAGCCGGAATACGGTCTCTCAGGCCAACCGTGTGCAATACCACCGTAATTATATGAAGCAATCAGGCGATTCCCTTGTTATCGATATGGATATCGATATGTCGAAGGTGAGCCTGAAGGCGAATCACGCCCAGATTCTTACGCCGGTGATAGGTTCTGAGACGGAAGAGATTGAATTGCCGAAAGTGATGATACAGGGTGCGGAAAAACACAGAGCTTTTATGCGGGAACTGGAACTTGACGACCGGGCATACGAGGAATTTGAGAACAATCTGCCCTATGCCATCATCAAACCGAAAGGCAAGCTTCATTACCGCATGTCGGTTCCTTTCGAAGCATGGATGACGGACGCCTTTTTAGACGTTGAGGAGGACCTGTGCGGCTGCGGCGACCAGGCGAAGATAGCCCGTTCGCGCGTGTTCGAAGGACTGACAAAAGAAATCATCGCCGACCCGGTTTATCAGGTGCGCCCACAATTGGCATATATTCAACCGGAAGTAGAGGTCATCAAGAAGCGTACGGAAATAGGTAACGCATATCTTGATTTCCCGCGCGGCAAGAACGAGATATATCCCGATTTCGGCAATAACCCCGTCGAATTGGCGAAGATCGACAATATGATCCGTACGATTGCTACAAATAAAGATATTACCGTCCAGAGCGTTTATATGGCAGGTTACGCATCTCCCGAAAGTTCGTTGAAGTTCAATACCGAACTTTCCCGTGCTCGCGCCGAATCAATGATGCGATATTTCATGAATAACAGCGCCATCCAGCCAAGCCTGTTCGAAGCGCATACGGGCGGCGAAGACTGGGACGGGCTGCGCCGGTTGCTGGAAGAATACCCGTTGTCGCATAAGAACGAGATATTCCGCCTCATGAATACGATCGACGATCTGGATGCGCGTGAGAAAGCGATCAGTAAAGTAGGCGACGGGCGTCCGTACAAAATTATATATGAGGAGTTATATCCCAAACTTCGCCGCGTCGTCTGCGAAGTCAATTATACAGTAAAAGATTTTTCCCTTGAAGAAGCGCTGGAAAATCTGAAGATAGCGCCTCAGCTGTTAAGTCTGAACGAAATGTATATTGTGGCGAATACGTACGAAGCGGGGAGCGCGGAATTTCTGAAAGTCTTTGAAGTCGCTCGCGAAGAGTTCCCGGACGATCCGGTGGCGAACCTTAACGGCGCGGCGGCGGCGCTGTCGAAGAATAACCTGCGCGAGGCGGAGCGTTATCTGAAACTTGCCGATCCCTCGACGCCGGAATATGCGAATAATATGGGCGTATTCCTGATGTTGAAAGGGAGCTATCCCGAAGCGGACACGTATCTGAAACGCGCCGAAAAAGAAGGACTGCAGATGGCGTCGCATAACATAAGGGAGTTGAAAAAGAAATTAGCGAATATAAATAACCGTCGCGAAGCAGGGGCCGATACGGAAAGGGATGGCGAATCCCCGTCGTCTGCCTCCCAGCGACGCAAAGTGAGATAATAATGAATGATGAATAACGGTTTGGCGTTTTTTGCCGGATTGACGTGGGGAAAGCAGGAAGAACAAACAAACAGATAGTATAGTATTAACAGTTAAATGAATTTGCGTATGGGTATGAAACAAAAAGATGAATGACTAAGGTATTATTAAAAAATTAGAGAGAAAAATTAGAGAAAAACAAACAAATTATTGAATTATTTTATTACTAACTAAAAATTAAAAGATTATGAAGTTTAAAACATTATTTCTAAGTATGTTGGGTGCAGCTGCGATAGTGAGCTGTAACAACGACAGTGTGATTGGTGGAGGTCCTGACGGGCCTGGTGGTGGTAGCGAAGGAGAGAGCACAACGGCTACTTTCCAATTTAATTTTGTCAATCCGGGCACTTATTCCGGCGATGATGATTTGACTGGTTCAGGCAGGGAAAGTTCGATTAGCGATGTCGGATTGTTCATCTATAAATTAGATGGTACGCCGGAGGCAATGGCTTATTTGGTAGCAACTGAATTTACTAATTTAAGTTCAAAAATTACGCTTAAGTGCAAGTCGGGTGATAAGCTTATTTATCTGGCGGCAAATATAGGTGGTACAAAGTTAATTAAATATGCGGACGATGCCTCTAATGCAACTGCCATTCTCGGTTACGTTGGTAAAGATTGGAATCCGACCGGCGGTCCATATGGGCCTAAGTTTTCGGTTAGCAATAACAGTAACACTACAAATCCATTGAACTCTGCAATTTGGTCTAAGAAGGTGAGTTCTGTTGATGCTATCGCAATTGATTCGATTACTGGGACTTTTTCTCCGGATAATGATGGTTATGCGGATGGTCTTATCAAAGCGTTGACCGGTGGTGGTATTCCGGCAAACGGTGTTCTTACCGGAGATGGAACTGGTGCTGCTAATGCCTTTTATTTAATGTCAAACTGGGGAGACGCCGCTACTCAGCCGGGAGATATAGTTACTGGTACTGGTACTGGTACAACCTATTCGTCTACGTGTAAGTTTAAATTAATAGCGAGTATTCCTGCTTCCGATTCGCAAGCGGCATCGGCTGATGGGACTAATAACAATGGGAAAAATGCGCTTCTGATAAATATTCAACGTGCTGTGGCTAAAGTTGCGGTGAAAGAAATAGCTAACTCTGTTTTGATTGATGCAGGACAAGGAACTTCTAAGGGAAAATTTACTCCGCATCCGAAATGGGCTGTCGGTAATATTAACACGTCGGAATATCCTTTCCAGATGTGGGATGGTACTGTTGTGAAATCTACCCGTTATGACGATACTGCCAGGTTAGTTAATCCTACTTACAAATGGGATCTGAAAATGGATAACCGTCGTATTACGGGGGGTAGTAAAAAATATTCCGATCTGAATTTATTAGTGAGCGATATTGTGGGCACCGACGGAGTCTCTGGATCGCTTAATCAAACGAACAATTTGGCGTTTTCTGGTGCTACTCCTACTGCTGCCAATTATATTTTGATAACAGAAAACAATAACAAGCAAACATTTAATCATTATACTACATATGTTTTAATTGCAGGTCAATATAAACCGGACTCTCTTATAAAGAGTGTTAATGATGTAGGACAGGTTACAGGTAATAATGGGCAATTCCCAACTACTTGGCCAGTAGCAGCCCCAGCACCCTTAACAGGAAGTATAGATACAATATATTATGTTGGATCTCTTGGTACGGATGGTCTGTTTTTCCTTGGTTTGGGAGCTTTGCAGCAATATGTATGTTATGTATTAAATGTGCATACAGGTAATCCTCCATATTCTCCGACAAGCGATACTGAGGTAGCTAAACACATTAATGATTTGCGCGTGGCAACGGGAAACAAGCAGGCGGATTTGCAGACATACTGGCACGGAAACTGCTTTTACCGTATATGGATAAGCGACGATGCGGCATCTTCCGGAGCAAACAAAAAACTGATTCGTCGTAATCATGCTTATCAGGTAAGTGTTACAAAAATAAAAGGACCCGGTATCGGAGATCCGAATGATATTATTGATCCGGATCCTACAACAATAGAACCGATAGAAGAAGCCGATACCTACGTAACAGCAAGCATCAACATTATGAACTGGCACGTTATTAAGCAGAATAATGAGATAGATATTAATGGGAACTGACAATAATTAAGATTGAAAAGATCCTTGAAAAAGAAAAAATTCAACTAAAAACAAACCGGAGGCGTGGGGAAACGCCTGCGCTTCCGGTTTTTTTAAAGGAAAATACCGGTGGTATAATTTGTGAAGAAAACATTATTTAATAGTATAAAAAGAAGTTGTATGGATGGTTATAAAAAAATAGGATTGCTTCTCTGTTTAAATTTTATGTTGATTTTGCAGGGATGCGTAGGAAATGGCCTTGACGAATGTCCGGATGCTATCAGGTATTCTTTGGCATTCAAGTATACGCTCCATACAGATAATTACGATCGTTTTTACAACGATGTAGACAAACTGTTTGTCTACGCATTTGATGCGGCAACGGGCGTATGCGTATATATGGATACGGCAACGGTGCTCGCTCCTTTTAATGAAGACTATGCTTATTCCTTACCGTTGAATGTAGGGAATTACGATATAATAATCTGGGGATGGGGACATAGCGCCACTAATCTTTTGTTTAAGAAAAATACGGCGCGTGTTTATGGAATTAATGAGGGGATTACGCGGGGACAAACGACTATAAACGACGCCCGCCTTTTGTTGGAAGAGAGAAATTCCGACGGATGTATTGATAAAACTTTCTATGGGGAATTCCGGAATGTGGAAGTTCCGGCGTTTGTCAGCCGGATAGATACCGTATCGCTGCTGAATCTGGCTAATCAGATCAGGATCGTTATTCCCGACGCCAAGACCGTCGCCGAGCAGGATGATTTATCCTTGTCGATTGTCGGCGATAACGGCGCGTATCTCTTTAATTCGGGGAATAATGCGCCGAATATAGATGCGACCAGGGGCGCAGTAGCTTACCTGCCGTATACCGTATATCGTACGGACAGTATCTTGTTGGCGGATCCGATATATATGTCGGAGCCTTATACCGGTTCGGGCAGGGATTCCATGCTGGTTGTTGAAATTTCTACCTTGCGCCTTATACAATATGATATGGATATGGAATTGATTCTAAGAATGGGTTCCAGAGAAATAAAATTTTCTTTGATTGACCTTTTAAAAGCAGGAATTTCTTCTAATATACAATATAACCTGGATAAATATGACCGGTGGCAGATTTCATACAATTACAAGAATACATCCGTCTCGGTTACTATTAATACCATGGATTGGCATGTCGTATATATGCCGACGGATGTGGGAGGAATTATGCAGTAGGAGAAGTAGTTTTTTGCAGTTGAGAAGTAGTGTGTGCGTTAATTTATCATTAGATAAAGTATAATAATATGAGTGTTAAGCGTTATAAGAGAATGTGTTACTTGTTGTTTGGGATGGTGTTATTCATCGTTTCATGTACAGATCATATCGTTAATAACGGGAGCGAACTTCTTCCCGGAGGAGGAGACGGGGAGGAGGATTTGATTCCCATAGTGTTAAATCTGGAGGGTCTGTTTGGAGATGAAAACGGTGCGCCCACCTATGCGTTGACGGACGATGGGGAACGGGAGGGAACAGGTTTTGAAAATGATATTAATGATATAACGGTTTTTGTCTTTAACTCCTCAAATGTATGTGAAAAGATAATGAAGAGAGTTTCTCCGATATCTATTCCGATAGGCCCGGAATTGGTAAAGACGGGTTATAAAACTTTTATAACGGTAGTTAATGGCAATGGGAAATTGCCTTCAGGATGGGATGACCTGTCGATAAGTTATAACGGGCTTCGCCAGATGTTAACGGAGGTGGTGACTTCGCTTCCGGGAGCTCCGTTCCTGATGACGGGAGAGACGACGGCTACATTAACGTATAAAGAAGAATCGGCGCCGGATGAAGTGACTGTGGAGGTGAAACGGGCAGTTGCAAAAATAAAAATCTTCATTACCAAAAGTGACGTGGTTTCGCAGACTATTACAATGAAAAAAATAACCTTATATAATGGAGCCAACAGGGTATATCTGTTGCAAGACCCTATGAGTGGAATTACTTATAACCTGTCGTCGGGAAAGACGTCTTTCACGCCGACTGACACTGTGCCGAAGAAGACCGGCAGTACATATTGCGAACTCGCAGATACTTTCTATACTTATGAATCCCTTTGCGGTTCCGACAAGAGTAAGGCGGTTTATTTTGAATTGGAGGCGGCGGTAAATTCGCCTGCCAATGTTCGGAAAGCGCGCGTTTATCTGGCGGAAGACGTGAGGTCTCCCGGAGATACGATTTATAATATACACCGTAATTATTGGTATAATGTTTATATAAATATTAAGGATCCAGGCATGGATTCCGTTTATATTACAGTCAAATCGTGTCCGTGGAACGTGGCGGATACGCAAAAAGTGGAGGTCGGTGGTGGATACCAGGTGGTTGATATGGCAATGCCTTTTAAATTAGTAAAGAATTATACGACTGCCGAGTTCACGGCATACCCGACGTTTGCAGCGATAGAGAAACATTCTAAAGGCGCTTCGTGGCTTGATCTCATCGTGACGGACGGCTATCCGTGGAAGCTGGAATTTACCGGAGGGGCGGAAAATACCGGCGCGAAAATGAGCGCGGACAACGGAGCGACATGGCACGAAAAAATAGTTAACAAAGGGGATGACGCTCCTCATCGTGTATATATATACCGTCCTTATGTTGAGAACGCGGAACCTGCATCGGGTCCCACTTTTTCGTTGACGGTCGGCGGAGAGCTTTCCGGCGGGACGTATGGCGGCGGGACGTATAACGGGGCTTCATATACAAACGGGAAAAGAGTCCGCGATTTTGTCGTGCAGCCGCGCGATACGACGCCTGTACCGACAAACTGTTATATCCTGCGGCCACGGTTGTCGGGAGTTCCTTTGAATGAGACGCATGCCTATATCCCGCTTGAAGGAGTTTATCGTTACTGGGAAGATTATTTGAAGAATAACGGCGATTCGATTCCTATAGGCGCTGTTTCGGCGGAGTTGGTGTGGCAGGATCGTCCCGGCGTCACAGGAAATATATCCGTCGTCAACACGTCCAACAAACGCGACCAGGCTCATATATATGTCGAAGCGGGAGCGGTACAGGGTAATGCGGTGGTTGCAATGAATGTGGGCGGTACGATATACTGGAGTTTTCATCTTTGGGTGACCGAATATAATCCATATGAAGTTGCAGGTCAAAAAGTGTATGGCGGAGTAGGAGGAGCGCCAAAAAATATTTTTATGGACAGGAACCTCGGCGCTTTGAATAATAAATATGACGCCGACAATGGGGCTTTCGGATTGTATTACCAGTTCGGGCGAAAAGATCCGTTTTTCAGGTCAAATACATCGCTCGGCAGTGTGTTTACGGTGATGTCATCGTCATCGGCCATTCCCGGGTCGTCGTTATTTCGTCCGTTAACAGCAATTCCGGTAACATTGTATAATCCTGCAACGTTTTATAATGTTTCTGCCGCTTGGCCGTTATCGTCGGAAGATTCGTGCTTATGGAATACGCCGGGCGGGAAAAAGACGGCTTTTGATCCGTGTCCCGAAGGATGGCGTATACCTAAACAAAAGAGTGCGGCAGATACCGATTCTCCCTGGAATGGACTTACCGGTGGTACCGGTGGGACTTTTACCGACCAGTCTAATGGTCGTTATCATGCTGATGCCGGTTATTATCCGTATTCCGGTGATTATAGAGGAAGCAATCCGTTTAACGAAAACGAAGCTTACTATTGGACATCGTGGAGTAATAGCGCAACGCAAGTAAAAGGCTTATGGATTACAACCGGCGGGGTAAGCTTTACTTCGGGTATACCCAAATATTACGGCGCTTCGGTTCGTTGCGTAGTAGATCTTCAATACCTGTTGGAAAACACCGGCAGCGGAGGTTTGTTCGGTAATAGCGCAGGAGGTATGGATGAGGATATAATAGAGTAAATGTGATATGATTTTCAGTAGAATAATGAATAATTGAAATTAGGGTGTAATAAATAATGGATAACGTTTTGTCGTAATTAAATTTTTTTGTAAGAGGTGTTATTCGTTCCGGTTGAATCTGTTTCAAACGGAACGAATTATTTTGTATCGTAGACGAGAACTGAATGAGATGTTGCCTGTCATTCATAAAAACAGGTTAAATCTTTTTTTGAGGTGCTATGGAGAAATATCCAGCCATTCGACAAAGAAAGAAATCTTAGCCTTTCAACCCGCAGTTTTTGTGTAAATGCGGATTTTATGCTAACTTTCCTTTGTAAAAAAACTGTTTTTTCATTTCATGCGTTTGGAAAGCTCGCGCTTTTCATGTATTTTTGCCGTATGAAATAAAC